>CAYQQT010000047.1:0-12713 GCA_964419375.1 uncultured bacterium | reverse complement strand
AGGCCGCGCTCGTCGAAGTCGGGCATCTGACGGATGATCTTGTGCCGGATATTGAGGAAGGGCTCATCCAGCACCTTGCCGTCCGGCATCAGAATCTTGATGAGGCCGATCTGCTCGACGATGAAGCGGCGCTTGGTGCCGTCGGGCGGCGAGATGAGCTGCATCGGCGCCGTCAATCCCTCCGCGACGGGCTGCAGGGTAACGGTGATCTCCGCCGAGGCGGCGGTGCCGCTCACGGCGGTCAGCAGTCCAACAGCGAGACACGCTTTCAACAACGATCCCATGATGCGCTCCTCCGCTCTACGAAGACAGGTGCCACGACCCCGTGATCCTTTGGTCCCCGAACCGCCGCTCTGCCTCGCCCCCTTTTCGGTGTCCGATGTAGCGCGACGCCGGACCGGCCCGGCGCCCACCGCGGGCCGATGTTTGCGGACAAACGGCGCGAAGTCAATGGGACGGGTGTTCCCACGCCGTTCGTGGGCCGAGCGGACGGGAGCGAGGACGGCGGTAGACTGGGAGGCGATGGCCGGGCGCTCGTCTTCTCCCTCGATCGGTGACTACGCGCTCATCGGCGACTGTCGCGCGGCGGCGCTCGTGTCGTCCGGCGGGTCGCTCGACTGGCTGTGTCTTCCACGGTTCGACAGTCCCTCCGTCTTCGCGGCTCTGCTCGATGGCGATCGGGGCGGCTCATTCGTGGTGCGGCCGACCGCGCCCTTCTCGAGCAAGCGCCGCTACGTCGAGAGCACCAATGTCCTGGAGACGACCTTCACGACCGAGCGCGGCCAGGTCCGCCTCCTCGATCTGATGCCCGTCGCCTCGGAGGAGGACAAGCGCAAGGAGCTGGCGCCCGAACACGAGGTCGTGCGGAGAGTCGAAGGGCTTGGCGGCGAGGTGGAGGTCGAGGTCATCTGCGACCCGCGCCCGCGGTACGGCTCGGTGGTGCCGAGGGTCCACGACCACGGGCGAATGGGATACTGCTACAGGGACGGCGCCGAGGCGCTGGTGCTTCGCAGCGAGATCCCGCTCGCGGTGGGAAGCGCGCCGGGCGTGCGCGGCCGTGTCCGTCTCCGCCCCGGCGACCGGCGGTACCTGGCGCTCGTCTACGCACACCACGAGCCCGCCGTGCTGCCGACGCTCGGGGCGGAGGCAGAGCGCAGGATCGCCCGCAGCATCCAGTGGTGGCAGCGGTGGGCGTCCAGATGTCGTTACGACGGGCCGTGCCGGGACTACGTCCTCCGCAGCGCCCTCACCCTCAAGCTGATGACCTACGCGCCGTCGGGGGCCGTGGTCGCGGCCCCCACCACGTCACTGCCGGAAAAGATCGGCGGCGTCCGCAACTGGGACTACCGCTATTGCTGGCTTCGGGACGGTTCGCTGACGCTGCGCAGCCTCATGGACCTGGGTTACGAGGAGGAAGCCTCCGCGTTCACGGCGTGGATGCTGCACTCCACCAGGCTCACGTGGCCCGAGCTTCAGGTGCTCTACGATGTGCACGGCGGCGCGCGCCTGCCGGAACGCGAGCTGCCGCACCTCCGCGGGTACGCCGACTCGCGGCCCGTGCGCGTCGGCAACGACGCGACGCACCAGCTTCAGCTCGACACGTACGGCAACGTCATCGATGCCGTCTTCGAGTTCGTCCGCCGCGGCGGCGGGCTGGACCGGGCCACGGCGCGGATGCTCGTCGGCCTCGGCAAGACGGTGTGCCGTCGCTGGCGGGAGGCGGACGAAGGCATCTGGGAGGTGCGAAGCGGCCGCCGTCACCACACGTACTCCAAGGCGATGTGCTGGGTGGCCTTGGATCGGCTGGTCCGTCTTCACACGGCGGGCCGCCTCGCGGCGCCGGTGGACCTGTTCGCGCGCGAGCGCGACGCGATCCGGGTCCAGGTGGAAGCGCGGGGCTACAGCGAGCGCCTGAACAGCTACGTGAGCGTTCTCGATGGCGACGAGCTGGACGCCAGCCTGCTGCTTCTTGCGCGCTACGGCTATGCAGACCCGGCGTCCACGCGGATGCGTATGACGTACGAGCGGATCCAGGAGCGCTTGACGTCGAACGGGCTGGTCTATCGCTACCGCGACACCGACGACGGCTTGCCGCCGGGCGAGGGCGCCTTTGGCATCGCGAGCTTCTGGGCGGTGACCTGTCGGTGCCTCCAGGGAGACGTGCAAGGAGCGGTGGAGGCCTTCGAGTACCTGTGCTCGCTCTCGAACGACGTCGGCCTCTTCGCCGAGGAGATCGACCCCGCCACCGGAGCGCCGCTGGGGAATTTCCCGCAAGCATTCACGCACGTCGGGCTCATCGACGCGGCGCTGACACTCGCCGAAGCGACCGGGCGTCACCCCGAGTCGCCGGTCCGCCGGCGCGCCGGCGATGTGGGGAGGGCGCGGTGAACGTTCAGGGCATCCTGCTCTGGGGCTTCGTGGCGACCACTCTGCTCACCGTGGTCACGTCGGGGGCGCAGGGGGTTGGCATCTCGCGGATGAGTCTGCCCTTCATGCTGGGGACGATGTTCACGCCGAATCGGGACCGGGCCCCGCTCATCGGCTTCGTGATCCACCTCGTCAACGGCTGGCTCTTCGCGTTCCTCTACGCCTTCGCGTTCGAGAGCTGGCGGCAGGCGAGCTGGTGGCTCGGGGGCGGCATCGGGCTCGTGCACGGCGTGGTGGCGCTGACGGTCGTCATGCCGCTCCTTCCCGGCCTCCACCCGCGCATGGCGAGCGAGTACCGCGGCCCGGAGCCGACGCGCGCCCTCGAACCGCCGGGCTTCCTGGCGCTGAATTACGGAAGGCAGACTCCCATGATCGCGCTCATCGCACACGCACTCTATGGGGGAATTCTCGGGGCCTTCTATCGCCCTGTTGGAGGTTGACGCGCACGAGCCAAGAACCAGCGCGCCGGCTGGAAGTGCGTGCGATCATCGAGCAACACGACGGAACATCACCGCGCACAGGGCCGGTCGGGTGCCGGCGCGGACCTTCAGAGGAACGAGCCGGGACGGCGGGGCGCCCGTGGGGCGATCCTGAATGCGGCCCGCGTGCACAAAGTCGACGTCATCGTCACCCGAGGAGGCCATGGGATGAAGCGCATCATGCATGCCACCGATTTTTCGCCGGCATCGCGTAACGCCTTCAAGCGCGCGCTGGCGGAGGCGAAGGATCACAATGCAAACCTGACCATCGTCCACGTCCTCTCGCCGGTGCTCGGTTTCGTCGGGGACGGCTACATAGCGCCGAGCACGTACGACGTGCTGCTCCGGTCGAACAAGGCGGGGGCGCAGAAGAAGCTGAACGCTCTGCTGGCGAAGGCCAGGACCGCGCGCGTGCGCGCCAGGGGGCTGCTCCTCGATGGCGTGGCGCACGAGCAGATCATCAAGGCCGCGAAGTCGAACAGGGCCGACCTGCTCGTGGTGGGCACGCATGGCCGTACGGGCGTGGCGCGCTTTTTCGTGGGCAGCGTGGCCGGACGTGTCGTCGCCTCCGCGCCGTGCCCCGTCCTCACCGTCCGCGGAGGCTGAGGAGAAGCAGTACCGGCACGGCCACCGGACAGTGGGCCGGGAGGTGGAATCGGTTCTGACGTCCACATCCCGGGCTCTGTTCTATGATGGGCGCGCGGCACCAACGCCTTCATCCGACGGAGCCCATCGACATGCTAAAGCAGCCGTCGTCCCAGTACCGCGGCTTTCGCGCCGCCGGCATCCGCCTTCGTGAGGAGATGCTGCCGCAGCTCACCAAGCTCTACGGCGCGCGCACGCGCCCCATGCAGCACGTCATGCACGCCTTCGACAAGGCGCACGCCGTGATGCTCCTCGAGGAGGGCCTGCTCAAGCGCGAGGCGGCGGTGGCCATCCTCACCGCGCTGCGACAGATGGAGAAGGAGGACGTGACCGAGCTGCGGGTGGCCGCCGGGGGCGGGCTGCATTCCGGCGAGCAGTACCTCATCCGCAAGCTGGGCGAGGACGTGGGGGGGCGCCTGCACCTGGCGCGCAGCTCCGGCGACCTCAGCTCGGTGGGCATCAACGTCCTGCAGCGCGATCGGCTCCTCGAGATCATGGACGGCGTCAACCGGCTGCGGCGCACGCTCATCGACCTCGCGCGCCAGCACACGGACACCATCCTGCCCGGCTACTCCTTCGGCCAGCACGCGCAGCCGATGACGCTCGCCCACCTGTGGCTGTCGTGGGCGGCCAACCTCGGCCGCGACTTCGACCGGCTGCACGGCGCCTTCCGGCGCGTCAACCAGAGCGCGGCGGGGGCGGCCATCATGGTGGGCTCGGAGTTCATCGTGAACCGCAAGCGCACGGCGGAGCTGCTCGGCTTCGACGGCGTCCACGAGAACGCGGCGGACGCCATCCTCGAATTGACGGCGGACGACAGCCTGGACGTGCCCATGGTCATCGCCGTCCTCTATCACTCGATGGCGAAGTGGGCGGACGACCTCATCCTCTGGTCCACCGGGGAGTTCCACTTCTTCGACATCCCGGACCGCTTCTGCAACACGTCGTCGATCATGATGCAGAAGAAGAACGTGATCGGGCCCGCGGAGGTCAAGGGTGCCTCCGCGGAAGCGCTCGGCTGCGTGGTGACCTCGTACCACGCCCTCAAGGGCTCCACCGGGCTGCCCATCACCGAGCGCTACTACGCGCTCGACATGCTGTGGCGCGTGGCCGACAACTGCGCGCGCGACCTCGGCTGGTTCTGCGAGCTGCTGCCCGCCCTCGACGTGCGGCGCGAGCACATGCGCGAAGAGGCGTGGATGCGCTGGGCGACCGCCACCGATCTCGCGGGCGCGCTCGTGCGTGAGAAGGACCTGCCGTGGCGCACCGCCCACCAGATCGTCGGCATCCTCGTGCGCCTGTGCGAGGAGCGTGGCATCACGCCGGCCGGGGTGACGCCGGCGCTCCTCGACGAGGCGGCCGTCGCATATCACGGCGAGAAGGCCGGGCTCGACGCGCAGGCCATCACCACGGCGCTCGATCCGGGCCGCTTCATCGCGGCGCGCACCGTCCAGGGAGGGCCGGCGCCCGCGGAGTCCGCGCGCCAGGCCGACCTCTTCGCCAAGAGCCTGCAGGCGGACACCGCCACCGTGTCCGCCATCCGCCAGCGCATCGCCGAGTCGGCGCGCAAGCTCGAAGCCGCCATCGACACCATCATCGGGAGGACCGCATGATCCGCACGCTGGCCGCCGTCGCCGCGCTGCTCACGCTCGCCACCCTCGCCGTGGCGCAGGACACGCCCGTACGCGGCGGCACCGCTGTGCAGGCGATCAGCGCCGACCCGCCCACGCTCAATCCCGGCACGACGACCGACACCCAGGCGTGGAGCGTGATGGGCAAGCTCTTCAACGGCCTCACGTACCTCGACAGCGAGTACCGCAGCCATCCGGATCTGGCGGAGTCGTGGGAGGCGAGCCGGGACGGGCTCACGTACACGTTCAAGCTGCGGCAGGGCGTGAAGTGGCACGACGGCAAGCCGTTCACCTCCGAGGACGTGAAGTTCAGCTACATGGAGGTGCTCGCCAAGTACCATCCCACGGGGCGGCTGGCGTTTTCCTCCGTGTCCGCGATCGACACGCCTGATCCCCACACGGCCGTCATCCGGCTCAAGAAGCCGTTCGCGCCCCTGGTGTTCATGACGAACCTCAACTCGGGGCCCGTCCTGCCCAAGCACCTGCTGGAAGGCAAGGACATCACGACGGCGGAGTTCAACCGCAAGCCCGTCGGCACGGGGCCCTTTCGTCTGGCGGAGTCGGTGAAGGGCAGCCACTACGTGCTGGAGCGCAATCCCGACTACTTCAAGAAGGGCCGGCCCTACCTCGACCGCGTGGTGCTGCGCGTGATGCCCAACCCGGCCTCGCGCGTGCTCGCCTTCGAGAAGGGCGAAGTGGACGTGCTCTATTCGTTCTTCCTGCCGCGCGAGCAGGCGGCGCGCATGAAGGGCATGCCCGGCATCACCTTCAAGGACTACATGCTCTTCCCGGAAGTCATCACGCTCTTCTTCAACCTGAAAGACACGAAGCCCTTCGCGGACATCAAGGTGCGCCAGGCCATCGCGCACGCCATCGACCGGCAGTTCATCGCGGACAAGGGCTACTTCGGCCTCAGCCGGCCCGGCATCAGCCCCATTCCGTCGAACCTCGGCTGGGCGCACAACCCGAAGGTCCAGGTCTACGCGTACGACACCGCGCGCGCGGAGAAGCTGCTCGACGAGGCGGGCTACAAGGGGCCGGAGCGCATGGTGCTGCGGCTGGCGTACGACCCCGCCAATTCGGTGGTGAACAAGGCGGCGGAGATCGTGGCCCAGCAGCTGCGCGCGGTGGGGATCAACGTCAGGCTCACGCCGATGGAGCGCTCGCTGATGATCGAGAAGGTCTTCAAGCAGTATGAGTTCGACATCTACGTCCACAACTACACGACGTACGGCGACCCCGCCATCGGCGTCACCCGCGCCTACGACTGCGACAACATCCGGCCCGCCCCCTTCGTGAACGTCTCGCGCTACTGCAACCCGAAGGTCGACGAGCTCTTCGACGCCGGCGCCAACGCCTCCTCGCAGGCCGAGCGCGCGAAGCACTACTTCGCGGCGCAGGAGATCATCGTGCGCGAGCTGCCCACCATCCCGCTGCTGGAGTACGGCGACACCAACGTGGCGCGCCCGCGCATGCGCAACCTGTTCCTGAGCCGGTCCGCGCACGAGCGCTGGGACGAGGTGTGGGTGATTGACGGCAAGTAGCGTCTCCGCCGCACTCGCCGAACGCGTCGCGTCGCTCACGTGGGAGGCGCTGCCGGCCGAGGTCGTCGCCATGGCCCGGCGCGTGATCCTCGACACGCTCGGCTGCGCGCTCCAGGGCACGACGGTGCCGGAGGCGTGCATGCTCGCTGCCGTCCGCGACGACCTCGGAGGCCACGGTCCCTCCCTCGTATGGGGGATGTCCGGCGGCGTCGCGCCCGGCGTCGCCGCGCTGCTCAACGGCGCCCACGCGCACCTGCGTGAGCTCGACGACATCGGCGGGGGCGGGCATGCCGGCGCCTGCCAGGTCCCCGCCGTGTTCGCCGCTGCGGAGATGACGGGCGGCGACGGGCGCGACGTGATCCTCGGTGTGGTGGGCGGTCACGAGGTGTCCTCGCGCCTGACCGACGCCGCGAGCTACGACACCATGACGCTGCGGGGCTGGCATACCACGGGCGTGTACGGCAGCCTCGCCGCCGCCGCCGCCGCCGCGCGCACGATGCGGCTCGACGCCCGCGGCATCACCGATGCGCTCGGACTCGCCGGCTCGTTCACGGGCGGCATCTGGGCCTACATGGCGGACGGCGCCATGAGCAAGCGCCTGCATCCCGGCAAGTCGGCGGAGACGGGCCTCACCGCCGCCACGCTGGCGCGACGGGGCGTGAGCGGACCCGAGCGCGTGCTCGACGCCGAGTGGGGCGGGCTCTTCGAGACGTACGTGCCCGGCCAAGCGACCCCGCGCGCGATCGTCAAGAACCTCGACGACGGCTTTCGCATCCTCCGCAAGGGCTTCAAGCCTTTTCCCGTGTGCTGGGGCATCAACAGCAGCGCTGATGCCGTCTTCGACCTGCGCGCGCGCCATGACCTCACGGCGGAGGCCGTCGCGCGCGTGCGCATCAAAATGTCCGAGATGAGCCGCCGCATGATCGGCGGCCGCCGCCTCGACTCCGTGCTCGACGCGCAGATGAGCCTGAGGTACGCGGTGGCGTGCATTCTCCTGCGCGGCCGCCTGACGCTGGAGGAGTTCAGCGAGAGCGCGCTTGCCGACCCCGCCACGCGCGAGCTGATGAAGCGCGTGGAGCTCGTGGTGGACCCCGCCGCGCACGGCGAGCGGCAGACGGTCGTGATCGAGACGCGCGACGGGCGCGCCCTGCGCGCGCGCGTGGAAACGCCGCGCGGTCACTGGGACAACCCGTTATCCGACACGGAGCTCCGGGCGAAGTTCCTGGCACTCGCAACACCGGTGCTCGGCGCCCGCGGCGCCGAAGCCGTCGCCGACATCGTCGCCCGCCTCGAAGCGCCCGGTGCCTTCAACGATCTCCGCCGCTGCCTGCGTCCAAGCTAACGGACGCCCGCTATGCGCCTGACAACCGTTCCCGGGCGGGTGGCACGGCGAGCTCGCTCCGCGCTCCCAGCCGGGGGATCCCACACCGGGCGGGGGTGGCTCGGAGCGCGGAGCGAGCTCGCCGTGCCAGGCCCCGCCCGCCTCCGCCCTGTCCGGACTCGCGAACCGTAGTGGCTCGCTTTCTGGCGCGCCGGCTGCTCCTGCTGGTGCCGCTGCTGCTCGGCATGGTCGTGCTCGGCTTCGCCATCATCCAGCTCGCGCCCGGCGATCCCGTGCAGGTCCTCGTGGGCGACTATCCCGCTCCGCCCGAGTACGTGGCGCAGGTGCGCGCGCGCTTCGGCCTCGACCAGCCCGCCTGGGTGCAGTTCGCGCGCTACCTCCTCGAAGTCCTCAAGGGCAACCTCGGCTACTCGTTCTTCTACAACGAGCCCGTGCTCACGGTGCTCCTCAGCCGCCTCCACGCCACGCTGCTCCTCATGGGCGCCGCCTTCGTCGTGGCGAGCGTGGCAGGGGTGCTGCTCGGCGTGGCGTGCGGCCGCCGTCCCGGCTCCACGCCGGATCACGTGCTGATGGTGGTCGGTCTCGTCGGCTACTCGCTGCCCGTCTTCTGGCTGGGCCAGCTCCTGCTCATGGGGCTGTCGCTGGGACTCAACTGGTTTCCCACGCAAGGCATGCAGACGATCGCCTTCGGCATGTCGCCCGGCGCGCGCGCGCTCGACGTGGCCCACCATCTCGTGCTGCCCGCCCTCACCCTCGCCACCCGCTACCTGGCGCTCAACGTGCGCCTCATGCGCACGAGCCTGGTGGAAGTGAACGCGATGGACTACCTGACCACCGCGCGCGCCAAGGGCCTGCGCGAGTCCGTCGTCATCTACAAGCACGCCCTGCGCAACGCCCTGCTGCCCGTCGTCACCATGATGGGCCTCAACGTCGGCCACCTCGTGGCGGGCGCCGTCCTCACGGAGACGGTCTTCGCGTGGCCGGGGCTGGGACGGCTGATCTTCGACTCCATCCTGCACCGCGACTACCCCGTGATGCTGGGCGGCCTCCTCGTCGTCTCCGTGTGCGTCGTCGTCGGCAACCTGCTTGCCGACCTTGCCTACGCGCTCATCGATCCGCGCATACGCCTGGAGGCGCGGACATGAGCGAGCTCTGGCGCCGCCTGCGCCTGCGGCCGCTCGGCGTGGCGGGCCTCGCCGGGTCGGTCCTCTTCGTGGCGACGGCGGTGGTCGGCCCCTGGCTGGCGCCGTTCAACCCCCTCGCGCTTCGGCAGGAGACGCTGCTGCCGCCGGGGGCGCCCTTCTGGTTCGGCACCGACGACCTCGGCCGCGACATCCTGAGCGGCGTCCTCTACGGCGCCCGCGTATCGCTGATCGTCGGCCTCCTCAGCGCGGCGGGCGCCGTCCTCGTCGGCGTGTCGGTGGGCGCGGTGGCCGGCTACGTGCGCGGCCGCGTGGACGAGGTCCTCATGCGCGTGACGGAATGGGTGCTGGTGGTGCCGCAGTTCCTCATCGTGCTCGTGGTGGCGGCGGTCTTCGGCGCCGATCTCCGGCTCGTCATCGTCGTGCTGGCGCTGGTGGCGTGGCCGACCACGGCGCGCCTGACGCGCGCGCAGTTCCTGAGCCTGGCCGAGCGGGAGTTCGTGAGCGCCGCGCGCGGGCTCGGCGCCTCGGATGCGCGCATCATCCTGCGCCAGATCCTGCCCAACGCGCTGCCGCCCATCGTGGTGGCGGCCTCGCTGCAGATTCCGTCCGCCATCTTGAGCGAGGCGAGCCTGCGCTTCCTGGGCCTCAGCGATCCCAACCGTTTGAGCTGGGGCGGCATGCTCAACCAGGCGCAGAACTTCCTGCAGCAGGCGTGGTGGATGCCCTTCTTCCCCGGTGTCGCCATCTTCCTCACCGTGCTGTCCTTCAACCTGGCCGGCGAGGCGCTCAACGACGCGATGCGCCCGCGGCGCTGACCTTCATCCTTTGAAGAATCGGCTCCTCTCCCTCGATGTCTTTCGGGGACTGACGGTGGCCGCGATGGTCGTCGTCAACACTCCCGGGACGTGGCAGGCCGTCTATCCGCCCCTGCGCCACGCGGACTGGCACGGCTGGACTCCGACGGACGTGATCTTCCCGTTCTTTCTCTTCATCGTCGGTGTGGCCATCCCATTCGCCCTCGAGCCGCGCGCGTCGGGCGCGTTGATCGTGCGCATCGTGCGGCGCTCCGCGATCATCTTCGCGCTCGGCCTCGTCCTCAATGCCTTGTTCGGCTTCGATCCCGCGACGATCCGGATTCCCGGCGTGCTCCAGCGCATCGCCGTGTGCTACCTGCTCGCGGCCGTATTGTTCGTCACGACCGGCTGGCGGACGCAGGCGGTCGTGGCCGCCGTGCTGCTGGTCGGCTACTGGGGCGCGATGACCCTGGTGCCGGTGCCCGGCTACGGCGCCGGCGACCTCGGCAAGGAAAGTAATCTCGCCGCCTGGATCGATCGCGCGCTGCTCGGCCCCCACCTCTGGCGCGCCAGCCGCGTGTACGACCCCGAAGGCATTCTGAGCACGGTGCCCGCGCTTGCCACCGTGCTCCTGGGCGTGCTCACCGGCCACTGGCTTCGGAGCGACAGGACGCCCGCGCAGAAGAGTGTCGGGTTGCTGGCAGCGGGCGTCGCGGGTGTCGTCGTCGGTCTGCTCTGGAGCGTCTCGTTCCCCATCAACAAAGGGCTGTGGACCAGCTCGTACGCGGTGCTCACGGCGGGCCTGGCGCTCGTGGCGCTGGCCCTCTGTCACCATCTCATCGAGGTGCAGGGATATCGCCGCTGGGCGCGGCCGTTCGCCGTCTTCGGCGTGAACGCGCTCGCGCTCTTCTTTCTCTCGACGCTCGTCGCGCGCCTCCTGAGCGTGAGCGGTCTCGACCGCGTGCTCTTCCAGCGCGTGTTCCGTCCGTGGCTGCCGCCCGTTGACGCCTCGCTGGCGTACGCCGTCGCCTATCTCGTCGTGTGGTGGGCGATCATGTGGGCACTGGATCGACGGGGCGTTCGTCTTCGCGTGTGATCGTGTCACGCGCTCGTGGCCGTTGCCGTGGGCCGACCGCGACCGGTATATTGCTGCCGGGTCGTGCACCTCACCCTCAACGCGTGGAGGAGTCATGACGGCGCCCGGGCATCATCCTGGGACCCATGGCCGAGCAGTACTTCCTGACCAGCATGGTGTCCCACGGCAACGACCTCACGATCTTCGTCAGGCGGCCGGTGAGCGCGGTGGTGCTCCTGCTCTCGCTCCTGCTCGTGGCGTGGCCGTTCGTGAAGAGACTGACAGGGCGCGCGCGATGATCATCGCCCAGATCTCCGACATGCACGTCACCGCCGAGGGTCGTCTCGCCTACCGCCGCGTGGACACGGCCGGCCATCCGGGCACGCCGTCGGGCTTCGTCATGGAGCCGCCCGCGTGCCTGCTGCACGTGTGGAGCGAGGCGATGGGCCTCGTCACGCACACCAGCTACATCGGCGACTTCGGCGGGCCGCAGCCGTTCCGCGACGTCATGCATCATCCGGGTTAGCGATGCGACGCGCGATCCTCGTCGTGTGCGACAGCCTGCGGGCGGATCTCATCACGCCCTCGACGGCGCCCACGCTCTCGGAGCTGTCGGCACGCGCGACCGTGTTCGCCGGGTGCACGGGCGTCTTCCCCTCCGTCACCCGCGTGACCTCCGCGTGCATCTCCACCGGCTGCTACCCGGCGGCGCACGGGCTGCTCGGCAACACGGTCGTGCTCGACGAAGGCGACGGCCTGGTGTGCCGGTCCGTGGGCGCGCCGGATTTCAAGGAGCGGATGCGGCGGGCCACCGGGCGCACGCTGCGGCGCCCTACGCTCGCCGAGCGCCTCGCCGCCCACGGCGGCTCCGTCGTGATGTCCAACGTGTCGCCGGGCGCCGCCTACTTCCAGGATCCCGACGGCCATGGCTTCGTGTACCACCGGGCCGGCTCCTACGGCCCCGGACGCGCACCCGTGGACGATCCGCTCACCATCGGGCTCGGCGAAGGCGGCGACGCCGTGATGACGGAGCGATTCTGCGACGACGTGCTGCGCCGTCGCCGGCCCGCGCTCGCGGTGCTCTGGCTGTCGGAGCCTGACCACACCGGTCACAAGTCGCCCCTCGGCTCCCCCGAGCACCTGCGCGCGATCGCCGCCGCCGACCGCTGCGTGGGCCGAGTGCTCGACACCATCGCGGGCGACGGCGACGACACGCTCCTCATCGTCTGCTCCGATCACGGGATGGAGACGACGGGCCGGACCATTCCGCTCACGCGGCTGCTCGTCGAGGCAGGCCTCAAGCAGGCGCCGGACTCGCGCGACGTGGTGGTGGCGCCGAACGGCACCGCCGGGCTCGTATATCGATCCGCCTCGGCCAAGGCCGGCGTGGACGATCTCGCGGCCTTCCTGCGCGGTCAGGAGTGGGTGAGCCGCGTCTTCACCGGCGCCGACCTCGCGCGCGTGGGCCTACCCTCCGACGAGCTCGCCGCCGCCATGACCCTGAGAACGGAGGACCGGGTCAACCCCTTCGGCATCCGTGGCTACGGCGACATCGTGGAGGATATCGACGGCAAGGACTACACCGGCTTCGGCCAACACGGCGGCTTCGGCCCCAACGAGCAACGCCCCTT
>CAYQQT010000046.1:0-12760 GCA_964419375.1 uncultured bacterium | reverse complement strand
GGGATGAGAGCCAGGCACTGGTCGATCCTCGGTATCACGGCCATCATGCTGACGGTGGCGCTCTGGGTGGGCAACCCGCGAGTCATCGAAGCCGATCCCACCGGCAACGGCGAGCCCCACGAGGAGGACAAAGGCGGACATGCGCACGTCCCGGCGCCGCTGCCCTATACAGACGCCCACGTGCCGATCAGCGTCTGGACCGACGCAAAGATGATCGCGCGCGGCAAGGAGATCTACACCACCACCTGCGCTGTTTGTCACGGTGATACCGGCGACGGCAGGGGGCCGGCCGGCGCCGCCCTCCCGCTCAAGCCCTCCGACTTCCGCGACAAGGCCGGTGTCGGCGAGATGCGTGACAACTACTGGTTCTGGCGCGTCAGCGAGGGGGGTCAGGTGGAGCCCTACAAGTCCAAGGGTTCGGCGATGCCCCCCTGGAAGAACACGCTGTCGGTCGAAGACCGGTGGGCCGTCATGGCGTACCAGCACACATTCTCCGGGCACAACGGCCCGCATGTCCCCTGGGAGCATCCGGAAAGCGTCGCCATGGGGCATGACATCTTCGCCATGGCGTGCGTCGCCTGTCACGGAGCGGCGGGCAAGGGCGATGGCTCCGTCGGCGCGACGCTGTCGCCGCGCCGATCGCCGCAGCCTCGCGATCTCACAACCAAGGATTTCAAGTTCCGGTCGACGCCCTCGGGTCAGCTTCCGACGACCGCCGACCTCTTCCGGACGCTGACGGAAGGAGTTCGGGCGGCCGGAGGCCCGCTCACGATCGGCTTGCGCGGCTACCGCATCATGCCGAGCTTCCGGCACATGCCTGAAGAGCAGCGCCTGGAACTCCTCGAGTACGTCAAGAGCCTGAACAAGGAGTTCTGGGAGCGGGGCCCGGTGAAGGTCGTTGAGATTCCGCCCCGACCACAACTGACTGACGAGCGAATCGCTCGGGGCAAGCAGCTCTATGCGGACGCCGAGTGCCTGGCCTGCCACGGCGCGACGGGCAAGGGCGACGGGCCGTCGGCGCCGACCCTGAAGGATAGCCGGGAGCTGCCGATCGCCGCCCCGGACCTCAGGAACCCTCGGCGGTTCAAGAATGGCGATCGGCCGGAGGACATCTACCGGACGTTAGTCACGGGTTTTGCCGGCACGCCGATGCCCTCCTATGGCGACGCGCTTACCCCGGACGAGACATGGGACCTCGTGTTCTACGTGCTGTCGCTGTCGGGCAAGGCGCCGCGGATCACAGAGGCCGGTCGATAGATTGATGCTGAGAAAGGGAGGATTCAACGTGATTCGAGCGATGACAATGATCATGGTCTTGGCGGCGACCGTCTTGAGCGGCATCGCCGTCGCAGATGAAGCGCCGATCTCAGGGACGGTGAAGGCGGTGGACCCGGCGGCGCAGACGGTGACGATCGAATCCACGGCCAAGGGAAAGACACGTCAGGTCGTCGTCCACCTCAAACCGGGCGCTAAGGTCGTTCGGTTCACTCGGTCCACCGAACCGGGGAAGACGGGCTTCGTGGAGCAGACCGCGGCGCTGACCGATCTGAAGCCGGGATGGATCGTCAGCGTCGCCACCAAGCACGAGGGCGACAAGGAAGTGGCCGACCTGGTGAAGGTCGTGATGGAACGATGACGCAGGGTTTTCGACGGCGCGCCCTCGCGCTCGCTGGCGTGCTGCTTGCCTCGTCAGTCGCCGCTGCCACGGGGCAGCAGCCGGCCAAGCCCGGCCGTCCAGCTCAAGCACCCGCGGCGCGGCCTCAGCACAGGACGCCCGAGGGCTGGAAGTTCACCTGGCCAAAAGGTGACGCGGCCAAGGGCAGGAAGGTCTTTGCAAAGCTGGAGTGCTACAGCTGTCACGAAGTGAAGGGAGAGACGTTCCCGGCGCCGTCCGACAAGGGCAAGGCGGGACCGGATCTGTCAGTCATGGGGCCCTTGCACGAGGCAGAGTACTTCGCAGAGGCGGTCATCAACCCCAGTGCCGCGATCGAGAAGGGCAAGGGGTATCAAGCCAGCGACGGCACTTCCAAGATGCCGTCCTTCAATGACTCCTTGAACGTTCAGGAGTTGATCGACCTGGTCGCTTTTTTGAAAGTACTGAAGTCCCCGGCGGGTGAGGCGGCCGGACATAAAGGCCACTGAAATGTCAGAGCCCCGGGTGGCTCCAACGCGGGCGCACAGGGCCCCTCGCCCTCGTCGAGTCCGCCCAGAACGCAGCGATCGCGCCCTCGAGAGCGATGGTTGCCCGCGCCGCCGGAGCGTTGCATCGAGCGGGAGATAACGGCGTGCCGCCCCTGGATCCGCAGATGGCCGGACCGTTCGTGGACAAGCACTACATCGCCGTACACCCCGTATGGCGTCACAGGGTGGACCAACTCAACGGTGAGCTGGCGCACGCCGACACCGAGGCGCCGGCGGAGTGACACGACGTCAGCTGCGTTGGCTGATTCCAGCCGGCCTCTTTGCTCTTTTTGCGATGGCCGGCTATGCCGGCTGGGGCCTATGGGACCGCCTGGGTTCTGAGGTGCGTACCGGGATAGCCGTTAACGTCCCCCCACTCTCTTCAGTTGCACAAGCCGGCCGCGAGGGCTATGAGCGCCGCTGCGCACAGTGCCACGGCGAGCACGGGGCGGGCGCCCCCTCCGGTCCACCGCTCGTCCATCCGATCTACCGGCCGGCCCACCACGCCGACGTCGCATTCAGCCTCGCCGTCCACCGCGGCGTCCGGGCGCATCACTGGCGACTGGGCGACATGCCGCCGCAGGCCGATGTGGGATCAGATGATCTCGCAGCGATCACGCGATACATTCGCGAGTTACAAGCTGCAAACGGGATCGAGTGAGGAGAGAGGTTCATGACGACATTTCGAAGCGTCGCTGTGGCGGTGGCAGTCGCCATCGCCTTGATACCACCGCCCGCGGCGGCACGCTCGGACTTCACCGGACGCCGTGTGATCCCGACCATCGTCCGCAAGGCGCTACCAGCGGTCGTGAGTATCACAACCCGGCGCATCGAGCAGAACCAGTTCAATCAATCGGTGCCGACCCGCGGTCTGGGTTCCGGATTTATCGTTGACCCGCAAGGCTATATCCTCACGAATGTCCACGTTGTCGAGGGTGCTAACGAGATCAAGGTCGCGCTCGCCGACGGGCGCCGCTTCGCGGCCACCCTCGTTGGAACTGACCGCTTCACAGAACTGGCCGTGCTCAAGATCGAGGGCGCGCGCTTGCCGACGCTCGCGCTCGGTGAGTCGCGTCGGCTCGAGGTCGGCGAGACCGTGATCGCGATCGGCAACCCGCTCTGGATAGAAGGTGGCCCCACGGTCACGGTAGGGATCGTGAGTGCGCTCGGGCGTTCCATGGAGGAGGAAAACCTGCCGGTCCTCCACAATCTCATCCAGACGGATGCGGCCATTAACCCGGGCAATTCGGGCGGTCCGCTCCTCGATCTGGACGGGCGCGTGGTGGGCATCAACACGGCGCTCATCCCGTCCGCCCACGGCATCGGCTTTGCGGTGTCGGCGGTCACTGCCCGGCCCGTGCTGCGCGCGCTGATCGCAACGGGGCGCGTCGTGCGGCCGTCTATCGGCGTCTATGCGGTCAGCGTCACTCCGCAGGTCGCGTACGCCAATGACCTTCCCATGGAGCGAGGAGCGCTCATCATCAGGACCGAGGGGCAGGGGCCGGCGGAGGCCGCCGGCCTGAAGAGTGGGGATGTCATCGCCGGCGTCGATGGGCGGCCCGTCACGGATCTCCATCACTTCCACGACCTCCTCTCAACACACAAGGTTGGTCACACGGCAGCGGTCAGCATTTGGCGAAACGGAGAGGCTCTTACCGTACCAGTCAGGCTGGAAGAGCTTCGCTGATGGCGGGGGCAACGGTCATACTGCTACTGGCGATCCTCGTTTCGGCCGCGTCGGCCGCGGCCGAAAGCACGGTCGTGATCAGCGCAGAGAGCGTGGATCCGTCCGTGCTACGCGTCCTCCCTGACGAACGTGTGGTCTTCGTAAACCGTTCGGGTCGGAGTATGCACATCGACTTGGTGGGTGATGCCAAGCAACACCACGTCTTTCGCGTGTCAGGCGCTATCTGGGCGATATTTCATCGACCAGGCAGGCATGCTTACATAGTCCACTTCGAGGACCCAGGCGGTGGACTGCTCCGAGGGGTGATCGAAGTCACGCAGGAAAGCATGTCGGAATCGTTGCCGCCTACGTGTCCGACGATCACCGTGATGGGCGCATGCCTCGAGCCGTGAACACGGTGGACCCCAGCAAACCCGAGCCGATATGCGCCTACATCCGATGACACCCGGCGGCAGTGCCGCCGGGTCGAAGGATGGAGCGTGTGCCCCAGGCTCGATGCGACGAGGCGCTCGGACCACAAGACGCCGGCCGGCTTCGCCTGGTCGCTCGGCGGTGTGGCCGTTGAGGCCGATCAGCGTCGCATCTTCGGGTTGCGACAGCGATGCCCCGGCTGGGGCGCGAACGCCCCAACCCAACAGTGTCGCCGTATGGGCGATCTCCGTATTAGCCGTTGCGGATCGCGCGGTTCCGCCGCGATAGGATCGTGATTGGCTATGGCACTGCCCGTGCATTGTGAAGCGCGCGAGAACGAGCAATGACGCTGACGCATCTGCGGGCCTGGTTGACTGAAGAGCGGACGGGAGTCGCCTCACTGCTCGTGATGGCGGCGCTCGTTCTTACCGTCGGCTTCTGCCTGTTCGACGGGCACGCAAACGACGACTCACTCGATCTATGCCTCGGCATGCTCGTCGCTGCAGTGGTCATCCTGCTCGGGTGCCGCCCGCTACCGACGGGGGTCCTTCGGGCCTTTACGTCGGTCTTACTCGCGAGCGCAGCACCACACGTCCTTGATCCGCCTCCCCGGCTGTCCGCCTAGCCCTACCGCGCACGGAAGCACACCGAGCAGGACAACGCTGCACGTGATTGACGCGCGGCGATGGAGGACACCATGTGGGAATGGCTTGCGACGAGCTGGACAACAATGCTTATGGCAATCGTCATCCTTGCGTGCCCCTTGATGCATTTCTTCGGGCACTCGCACGGCACGGGCCATCCGCGCGGGCATCGTGAAAGGTCGGAGCACCGCTCGTGAGACGAGTGGGACTCGCCGGCTCTCTGGCTTGCGTGTTGCTGATGGCTGGCGTTGCCACTGTGCAGGCGCGCTCGCACGTCACTGGCAATGACGTGCCGGCCATGGTGCAGCGCACGGTCGCCGCGACGCTCATTGTGACGACACGGCAGGTCGACCACGACCTGGAGCCGAATGGGCCCGCCGCAACTGCCGGCATGGAAGTCGATGAGATCATCACCGCCAGCCAGAGACAGGCTGTCTGCAGCCGGCAGGATCGCGCGGCTCGGGCGCCGTCAGATCAGAGCGACAGTCGTGGTTACGGTCCAGCGTTCCGGACACACGTTTGCGCTGGAGGCGGCGCTGGGAGAGGAGCGATGATCTCCGCGTCGGTCTATCGATTCGTTGTCGGATCAGTACTAGGTCTGGCTGTCGCCGCCGCCACCTCTGCGGCCGATGTCACCGAAATCGTCGTCGAGGCGAACGGGTTACGACCGCCGGCGGCCCACGCGGCTCTCGACGCCCCCGTTCGGTTCGTGAACCGGACGAATGGCGACATCCATATCGAGTTGCTCGGCGACCGGGGAGAGCACCACGTCGTCAACGTCCCGGGGCAGATCTGGGCGAGCTTTCATCGCCCCGGCCGCCATCCCTTCGTCGTCCATGTCGGGAGCACGGGCCGGGAGTTGGCGCGCGGTGTGGTCGATGTACCCGAAGATCCCGCTCGTGACGGGCTACCGGTGTGCGGCTGGATCACCGTGGAGGGCATCTGCTATGAGCGCTGAAGGCTCACGCCCACCCGTCGCCGCGCGCGGCGGCAACATCAGCCGCTGGTCGATCGAGCACCCCTACATCGTGCTCGCCTTCTATCTCGGCGTCGCACTGCTGTCCGTGCTGGTCATCTTCTTCCAGATGCCGCGACGGATGATGCCGTACGTGGAGAGTCCCATCGTCGGAGTCGTCTCGATGATGCCCGGCCTGTCGGCGGAGGAGATGGAGATCTACTTCTCCAAACCGATCGAGGAGCGCATGGTGGACCTCAGGAACGTCCACTTCGTGCGGTCGACCTCGCAGGAAGGCTTCTCCATCGTCAGCATCGAGTTCTGGTACGGCACCGACATGAAGAAGGCGCTGTTCGACGTGCAGTCCCTCATGAACGTGGTCCAGGCCGATCTCCCTATGACGGGATCGAACTTGAAGCCTTCGTGGGTCCTCGCGATCGACCCGCTCAATATCCCGGTCTTGAGCGTGGCAGTGACGGGGGAGGGCTACGATCCGGTCCAGCTCCGCACGCTTGCCGAGAACGAGATCGTGAACCGGCTCAAGGTCGTCAAGGACGTCTACTCGGTGGTGCCGTTCGGTGGGCAGAAGCTCCAGATGCAGGTGGTCGTCGACCGTGAGCGTCTCGCCGCCTACAAGATGTCGCTGCTCGATCTCCGGAACATGCTCGACATGCAGAACGTCTCGCGGCCGGCGGGAACGCTGACCTTCAAGGACGCCGAGACGATCGTCCGCACCGACACCCGGGCCCGAACCCCCGAAGACGTGGCCGCCTATCCGATCGGAAGCATGGAGGGCAAGACCGTCTATCTGCGCGACGTGGCAGAGGTCGTCAACGCGCCGCGCGAGCAGCGCAGCCTCTACCGGTTCAACGGCCGGGAGGCGATTGAGATCTCCATCGTCCAGCAGCCGGACGCCAGCTCGGTGCGGGTCATCGAGGGCGTCAAGGCCAAGATAGCGGAGCTCGAGCAGGACCATCCAGGGTTGAAGTTCGAGGTGGCGTACGACAACTCCACCTTCGTCGGCTTCCTCATGGACAACATGGTCGAGGAGCTCGTCATCGCGATTCTCCTCACCGGCGTCGTCGTCATGTTCTTTCTCGGCAACGTCCGTGGGACCCTGATCTCCGTCATCACCATTCCGATCTCGATCGGCATGGCGTTACTCGCCATGGCGCCGCTCGGGATGACCCTCAACAGCTCGACGCTCATCGGTCTTCTCCTCTCCATCGGTCGGCTCGTGGACGACTCGATCATCGACCTCCACTCCATCGAGCGGCACCTGCGGATGGGCAAGTCACCGAAGGAAGCAACGGTGGACGGCATCAGCGAGGTCCGGCTGGCCGTGCTGGCCATCACGTTCATGCTCTGCGTGGCGCTGCTGCCGCTGGCGTTCTCCGGCGGCATCGTGCAGTTCATGTTCGAGGGGATCGTGTGGGCCATCATCCTGGCCCTGCTCGCCTCCGCCCTCGTCTCCTTCACGCTCACGGCAGTCCTCGCCGCCAATCTCTTCAAGCCACACGACGAGGCTGCGCAGAAATCGGTCTTCGACCGCCGCGTGCTGGGCCCCGTCCAGCGCGTCCTCGAGCGCGTGGAGGCCCGCTATCGCGGCAGCCTGGCGTGGTCGATCCGGAACCGGTTCGCGGTCTTCGCGGGGGCGCTCGCGATCATCCTCGTCGGGATCGCGTTCTATCCGAAGATCGGCAGCGAGATGATGCCCCTCGCCGACGTCTCGCAGGCCTTCGTGCAGCTCGAGGCCGTGCCCGGTACGTCGTTCGCCCGGACCTCCGAGGTCGCGGCCGAGATCGAGACCATGCTGCGCAAGCAGCCGGAGGTCGTGAAGGTCTCCTCCGAGATCGGCTTCGAGCCCGGTGGCACCTATTTCACCGGCTACAGCATGGGCTCGGTGAACTCGGCGTTCATGATGATCACGCTCGTGGATTCCTCCAAGCGGCAACGGGATATCTGGCAGGTGATCGACGCCGTGCAGGCGGAGGCGGTGCGAACGATCCCGGGGATCCGGCGGCTCGTGATCAAGGAAATGGGGGCGGACGTCATGGCCTCCAGTGCTGCGCCGATCCAGGTCATCTTCTTCGGCCCCGATCTCGATCGACTGGCTGAGATGGGCGAGCAGGGGCGCCGCCTGGCCGAGGAGATCCCGGGCTTTGTGCAGGTGACAACGTCGTGGTCCAACACCCTGCCGCAGCTCCACGTGGTGATCGATCGCGCCCGAAGCCAGGAGATCGGCCTGACGGTCCAGGACGTCGCCGACCAGGCCTACTACGCGCTCAAGGGCGGCCTGACCAGCGAGTTCTACCGCCTCGACAACAAGCGTCAGTTCACGATCCTCCTCCGGTATCGCGGCGAGCAGCGGCGCGACCGCTCGGACCTCGAGCAGGTGAAGATCGTCGGCAAGAAGGGCGAGGTCGTGCCGCTGAGCGCGCTGGCACGCGTGGAGCAGCGCCAGGGGCCCACGCTCATCGAGCACGACAACTTCCGGCGCGTCGTCTCCGTCCTCGGCTACTACCGCAAGGGCGGACCGCCCAGCATGGATCTCTCCATGGACTTGCTGATGGCCGCGCACGGCAAGGTGGACTTCCCGCCCGGCTACGGCGTCGAGCTGCGCGGCGACATGACCCAGATGGAGGATTCGTTCCAGCGGTTGCTGCGAGGCCTCTATCTCGCCGTGATCTTCATGTTCCTGCTGCTGGTCGCACAGTTCCGGAGCCTCATCGAGCCACTCAACATGGTCTTCTCCCTGTCGCTGATGCTGACGGGCGTGCTCGGTGGCCTTCTGCTGGCGGGACAGACGTTCTCGACGGTCTCCATCCTCGCAGTGGTCATTCTGACCGGGATGATGATGACGGTCGCCGTGCTGATGATCGATCTCGTCCTGCGGCTGCGCCGTGAGGGCATGGAGCGCGACGAGGCCATCCTGGCGGCGGCGCCGGTGCGCCTCCGTCCGATCGTCATGACGTCGATCATCAGCATCGTGGTGCTCATCCCGGTGGCGTTCTTCCCGCGCACGGGCATCGACGCGTACGCGCCGCTCGCGACCGTCGTCATCGGTGGCCTGACGATCGGCACGGTTCTCGCGCTGTTCGTGGTGCCGGTACTTCACACATACACGGATGACCTGGCGAGCGCGCTGCGCTCAGTGCTCCGGCGCCTGCGATCGCGGCGGCGGGAGGTGCAGGCGTGACGCCGCTGCGGTCCGTGACGGTGGCGCTGGTTCTCGCCGCGCTGGCCGTCGGCTACACGGCGTGGCCGGCGCGTGGCCCACGGCCCGGGCCGGTCGTTACCACCCGCACGTCCGGCGTGCGGCCGCCCGCTCCCCGGTATGGGGCGCGCGAGCTCCTCGCGGCGCGGTTGGAGCTCGCCAGCGCCCAGCGGGCCGCGCTGACGCGGCTGGCAGCCGATTGGGACAAGGAGTCCGCAGCCCTCGAGGACAGCGTCCGGGCCGCAGGTGCCGAGTTCGAGGCGTTCATGGTTCAGGCGAAGGAAAGAGGCGGGACACCGCTCGCCGAGATCCAGGCACGCTCCGCTGAACTGCGAGAGGCGAGCGGAACGTTCCGGGAGCGCCGCGACGCTTACAGGGCCACCGCGCTCGCCGTGCTGACGGCCGACCAGCGACAGGTGCTTACAGGCGCGGCGACGATAGAGGGAGGAGTGCGATGAGCGAGTCCAGCCTCGACCGTGAACGGTTGTCCGAAGTGGCCGGCGATGGCCACGGCCAAGGCGAGGTGCAGCGCAGGCGTCGTCGCCGGGGCTCGCGCCTCCTCGGGATGGGCGCACTTGTCCTGGTGCTGCTGGCGGCCGGCTGGGCGTACTGGACGAACGTCAAGGCGGCGCGTCCGGCCATGGACATGAACATGCGGATCAGCGCCGGAGCCAGCGCGTTCCCGGTCGTGCTGGCGCCCGTCGAACGTGGCGCCGTCCGTGGGACGGTGACGTACACCGGTAGCGTCGCGGCGTTCAACGAGGAAGAGGTCTATCCGAGAGTGACCGGACGGATCATCGAGATGCCGGTCTATCCGGGTGACGCCGTGCGGCCTGGGCAAGTCGTCGCGCGTCTCGAGGCCGTCGAGCTTTCCTCGAGGCTCCGCGAAGCGGAGGCCATGGCGGCCACCGCCCGGGCCGGTCGCGAGCAGATGGAAGCCGACCTGGCGGCCGCGCGACACGGCGTGGTGCAGATGGAGCGCGAGCTCGCCATGGTGGACGCCGAGGCGGCCTATGCCGCGGGCGTGCGGCAGCGGGCCGAGCGACTCGTCGCGTCCGGAGCGATCGCGCGGCAGGAGTACGAGAACGACCGCGCGATGGCACTTTCGGCGGAGGCCAAGCGTGATGCTGCCCGCGCCAAGCTGGATCAGGCGCGCGCGATGGAGACTGCCGCGCGCAAGAAGCTTGACGCCGCCGGTTCGATGGTGGCGCAGAGCGACGCAGCCGCCGGCACGGCGCGCATCGTCCGCGACTACGTGACGATCACGGCGTCGGGTGGCGGTTATGTCGTCAAGCGGCTCGTCGCCCCCGGTGTGCTCGTCCAGCCGGGGATGCCGATCCTGAAGCTCGCACAGATCGACCGTGTCCGGCTGCAGGCGAACGTAGGGGAAAAAGACCTCGGTTCGATCCGGGTCGGCGCGCCCGTGACGGTGACCACGATGGGGCGTCGGACGTTGACGGCCCGCGTCACGTCGGTGTTCCCGTTCGTCGATCAAGGTCCAAGGACTGCGGTGGTGGAGGCGATTGTGGATAACCGCGACCGCGCGTTCCTTCCCGGCCAGTATGTGACTATGGAGTTTGTCACCGGTGAACGGGACGGGGCGCTGACGGTCCCGCGGTCCGCTGTGACTCTCATGGCCGGGAAGGCGCGCTCGTGGGTCGCGCGAGACGGCCGGGCCGAGCCTCGAGAGGTCGTCGTCGGACTCGAAACCTCCGAACGTGTGGAAATCGTTTCCGGGCTCACCGCCGGCGAGCAAGTGGTCTCGCGGGGGGCGGAAGGCCTCTACGCCGGCGCCCGTATTGCGGTCGTGTCGGGCACGCCGGGGACACCGTCGTCGGCAGCCCCGTCGGCCGGGCGCTCAGCGCCTCCCGCATCCGGTGGCGCCGGCCAGGGTGCGACCACTCAACCTCCCACGCCGAAGGAGAAGGGACATGCCGACCACTGATCGTCTTGCATCGCTGCTGGGGCTTGCGGTTCTCCTCGTGGCCGTCACGCCGGTCTATGCCCAGGTGCTGCCGCGCGTCGACCGGCCTGTCACGATCGAGGACGCCGTCGACCTCGCCGTCCAGCACAGCCTCCGTCTGAAAGCCGCGGGCGCCGATGCCCGGACGATGGAGTCTATGCGGCGCGAGGCCACGGCGCCCTTCTGGCCGCAGCTCTCCGCCAACAGCTACCTGGTGGAGCAGCGGATGTCCCCGAACGTCTACACGTCGGCGGGCAACACGATGGCGCGGAACTATCAAGTCTTCAGCGCCGATCAATCGCGCGATGCGAACGTCACGCTCATGTATCCGCTCTTCTCGGGCGGTCGCGACTACTACGCGTACCGGGCCGCCGCGCGCCGGTCCGAGGCGGGCCGAGAGATGCAGCGCGCCACCGAGGTGGACGTTGCGATGCAGGCGCGCCTCGACTACGTGGCAGCGGTCCGAGAGGCGCAGAACTTGCGCGTCACCGAGGTCCTCCAGCGGGACATCACGGAGCGCTTGCGCGTCACCCGCGAGACGTTCGAGGCGGGCCGGGTGCCGCGGTTTTACGTGCTCAGAGATGAGACAGAGCTCGCCAATACCGAGCAGATGGTCGCGATGGCCCAGAGCCGTGCCGAGCAGGCGCTGGTGGCGCTCAAGACGACACTCGGCATCGACTTGGCTTCATCGCTCACCGTGGCCGACCGCCTCGATGTCGTGCCGGTGACGATCTCGGTGGAGGAGGCAATCCGCGCGGCGAGCGAGCGTCAGCCCGAGATTCGCGCCGCGATCAAGCAGCGCGAGGCCGCCGAGGCCGAGGTCCGCGCGGCGTACGGCAATTACTTTCCGCAGGTGTCGCTCAGTTACATGTACGACTGGGGCTGGATGAGGAATCGCGCGTGGGAATCCCAAGCCGAAGGTGCGCGTATGCGCGGCGACGGGGCCGAAGGCTACTCCGCCGGTATCGTCGTGACGCTGCCCGTGTTCGACGGTTTTATGCGGGAAAACGCGCTGCGCACGGCGAAATCTCGCGTCGATCGGGCGGTTCAGGCAGAGGCCATCACCCGTCAGCAGATTGCCAAGGACGTGACCCAGGCGGCCCTCATGCTGACGGCGACCGAGAAGGCCATAGAGGCGAGCCGCAAGGGTGTGGAGCAGGCCGAAGAGGAGGCGCGCGTGATCGGCGAGCGTTTCGAAAGCGGTCGGGGGATTCAGCTCGAAGTGCTCGATGCGCAGGTCGCCCTCACCCGCGCCCGATTCAACGCCGTGGCCGCGACGTCGGACTATCACAGCGCTCTCGCCATGTGGCTGAGGGCCGGCGGCCGGGTCCGCTGACCCGGCGACTTCCAAGAGGAGGACCACGTCATGAGACAGCGCTGGATGACAGGAGCGGTTGTGGGGGCCCTCACGCTCGTCGTTGTGGGCGGTGCGTGGGCCGCGGAGAAGGTCACGGTGAGGCGCGAGGAGAACAAGCCGGCCAAGGTCTCGATCAAGGCGGGCGAGGAAGTGTACTGGGTGAATGGCACCGGCGGCACCGCGCACATCACCTTCGGCAGGAACGCCCCGCAGTTCTACCTCGGCAAGGGCGACAACCGGATCAAGTTCACGGAGCCCGGTACGTACGAGTACACCGTGCACGTGAGCGGCGTGAAAGGGCACGGCCACACGGGGACGGTCGAGGTCAAGTAACGCGTCGGCGGC
>CAYQQT010000045.1:0-12803 GCA_964419375.1 uncultured bacterium | reverse complement strand
TGAGCACGGGGCGGCGCGGCAGCTCGCGCACGAGCGCGCGCACGTCGTCCGCGTAGTCACTCATGCGCGTGTCCGAGAGATCCGTGGCGCCGCTCGCTCCATGGCCACGGAGATCGAGGGCATAGGAAGTCCAGCCGAGATCCGAGAGTAACCCCTGCCAGTACGTCCAGACGCCGGAGGAGTTGGCGGCGCCGTGGAGGAGGACGATCGGTGGCCGGGCCTCGCCGCGGGCGGCGAGCGCGAGGCGGCAGGCGAGCACGGTCAGGGCAGGGGCGCGGGAAGCTCCGAGGCGCCCATGAGCCAGGCGTCGACGCCGCGGGCGGCGGACCGGCCCTCCGCGATGGCCCACACGATGAGGGACTGGCCGCGCTGCATGTCGCCGCACGCGAAGACGCCCGGCACGCTCGTCATCCACGAGGCGTCGCGCGCCACGTTGCCGCGCTCGGTGAGCGTGACGCCGAGGTCCGTGAGCAGGCCGGGCCGCTCGGGACCGACGAAGCCCATGGCGAGGAGCACGAGGTCGGCGTCGAGCGTGAACTCGCTGCCGGGCACCGGTCTGAAGTCGACGCGGCCGCCGTCACGCACCAGCTGCACGTTCACCGCCTCCAGCCGGCGGACGTGACCGTGCTCGTCGCCGAGGAAGCGCTGGGTGGAGACCGCGTACACACGCTCGCCGCCTTCCTCGTGCGCGGAGGAGACGCGGAAGACGTTGGGCCATTGCGGCCACGGGTTGTCCTCGGCGCGCGTGTCGGGCGGGCGCGGCAGCAGCTCGAACTGGTGGACGGAGCGCGCGCCCTGGCGGTGCACGGTACCCAGACAGTCGGCCCCGGTGTCGCCCCCGCCGATGATGACCACGTGCTTGTCCTTGGCCGAGATGAAGCCCTCCTCCGCGATGAGGTCGCCCTCGCAGCGACGGTTCTGGAGCGTGAGGAACTCCATCGCGAAGTGGATGCCGGCCAGCTCCCGCCCGGGCACGGGCAGGTCGCGCGGCGCGCACGCGCCGCCCGCGAGCACGACGGCATCGAAGCCGGCCGTCAGCTCGCGCACGGGCACGTTCACGCCCACGTGGGCGTTGGTGCGGAACATCACGCCTTCTTTCTCGAGGATCGCCAGCCGACGATCGAGAAAGCGCTTTTCCATCTTGAACTCGGGGATGCCGTAGCGCAGCAGTCCGCCCACGCGGTCCGCCCGCTCGAAGACCGTCACCAGGTGCCCGGCGCGGTTGAGCTGGTCGGCGGCGGCGAGTCCCGCAGGACCGGAGCCCACCACGGCCACCTGCTTGCCCGTGCGCATCGTCGGCGGCTGCGCGCTCACCCAGCCTTCGTCGAAGGCGCGCTCGATGATGGCGACCTCGACGCCCTTGATGGTCACGGCATCGTCGTTGATGCCGAGCACGCAGGAGCCCTCGCAGGGGGCCGGGCACAGCCGTCCCGTCCATTCGGGGAAGTTGTTCGTGGCGTGCAGGCGGTCGATGGCGTCGCGCCACTTGTCGCGGTACACGAGGTCGTTCCAGTCGGGGATGATGTTGCCGAGGGGGCAGCCCTGGTGACAGAAGGGGATGCCGCAGTCCATGCACCGCGCCGCCTGCTTCTGCAGCTCCGGCTTCGGATAGGGCAGCGGCACTTCCCGCCAGTCGCGCAGGCGCTCCTCCACCGGACGCGAGGGCGCCTTCTTGCGCTTGATCTCGAGGAAGCCCGTGACCTTACCCACTGGGCGTACCCACGAGCTCGGCGAACGTGGGCGCGCGCCCTTCCTGCCGCGCGTGCGCTTCGGCGGCGAGGACCCGCTTGTAGTCCTTCGGCATCACCTTGACGAACTTCGGCTGCAAGGCGGCCCAGTCCGCGAGGATCTTCTCCGCGTACGTCGAGCGCGTGGCCGCCACGTGGCGCGCGATGAGGTCGCGCACCGTCTCGATGTCGGGCGCCTGCGCGAGTAACTCCACCTCCACCATGCCCAAATTGCAGCGGCGGCGGAAGTCACCGGCGAGGTCGAGGACGTAGGCGATGCCTCCCGACATGCCGGCCGCGAAGTTGCGCCCCGTCTCGCCGAGGACGACCACGCGCCCGCCCGTCATGTACTCGCAGCCGTGGTCGCCGATGCCTTCCACCACGGCGAGGGCGCCGCTGTTGCGCACGGCGAAGCGCTCGCCGGCGACGCCGCGCACGTAGGCTTCGCCGCTGGTGGCGCCGTACAGTGCCACGTTGCCGATGACGATGTTCTGCTCGGGCACGAAGGTGGCCTGGCGGGGCGGGAAGACGGCGAGCTTGCCGCCCGAGAGCCCCTTGCCCCAGTAATCGTTGGCGTCGCCTTCCAGCGTGAACGAGATGCCACGCGGGACGAAGGCGCCGAAGCTCTGGCCGGCGGAGCCCGTGAAGTGGACCGTGATGGTGTCGTCCGGCAGTCCGGCGCCGCCCCAGCGCGTGGTGACCTCGTAGCCGAGCATCGTCCCCACCGTGCGGTTGACGTTGCGGATGGGCAGCGACAGTTCTACCTGCGTCTTGTGCTGCAGGGCCTCCGCGCAGCGCGCGATGAGGGTGTTGTCGAGCGCCTTGTCGAGGCCGTGGTCCTGCGCCACCACGCAGCGGCGCGCCACGGAGTCCGGCATGTCCACCTGGCGGAGGATGGCGCTGTAGTCCAGGCCCTTGGCTTTCCAGTGATCGAGGGCGGGCGCGAGGTCGAGGAGGTCCACGCGGCCGATCATCTCGTCCATGGTGCGCACGCCGAGCTGCGCCATGTACTCGCGCACCTCCTGCGCCACGAAGCGGAAGAAGTTCTCGACGAACTTCGGGTCGCCCGCGAACCGCTTGCGCAGCTCGGGATCCTGCGTGGCCACGCCCACCGGGCAGGTGTTGAGATGGCAGACGCGCATCATGATGCAGCCCATCACCACGAGCGGGCCCGTGGAGAACCCGTATTCCTCGGCGCCGAGGAGGGCGGCGATCACCACGTCGCGCCCGGTCTTGATCTGCCCATCCACCTGCACGACGATGCGGCCGCGCAGCTTGTTCATGACGAGCACCTGCTGCGTCTCCGCCAGCCCCAGCTCCCACGGCACGCCGCCATGCTTGAGCGAGGTGAGGGGAGAGGCGCCCGTGCCTCCGTCGTGGCCCGAGATCAGCACGACGTCGGCGTGCGCCTTGGCGACGCCGGCGGCGACCGTGCCGACACCGACCTCGGCGACGAGCTTGACGTGGATGCGCGCTTTTGGATTCGAATTTTTTAGATCATGGATGAGCTGTGCGAGATCCTCGATGGAGTAGATGTCGTGGTGCGGCGGCGGCGAGATGAGGCCGACGCCCGGCGTCGCGTACCGCACCTGCGCGATCCACGGATAGACCTTCGAGCCGGGAAGCTGCCCGCCTTCGCCCGGCTTGGCGCCCTGGGCCATCTTGATCTGCAGATCGTCGGCGTTGACGAGGTACTCGCTCGTCACGCCGAAGCGCGCGGAGGCCACCTGTTTGATGGCGCTGCGGCGCCAGTCGCCGTTGGGGTCGCGCTTGTAGCGCGCGGGGTCCTCGCCGCCCTCGCCGGTGTTGGACTTGCCGCCGATGCGGTTCATGGCGATGGCGAGCGTCTCGTGCGCCTCCTGGCTGATGGAGCCGTAGGACATGGCGCCGGTAGCGAAGCGCTTGAGGATCGCCTCCACGGACTCCACCTCGTCGATGGGCACCGGGCGTGCGACGGTCTTGAAGGCGAAAAGGCCGCGCAGGGTCGCGAGATGCCGGCTCTGCTCGTCCACCAGCTTCGAGTACTCGCGGAAGACCGTGTATTGCCCCGAGCGTGTGGCGTGCTGCAGCTTGAAGACGGTGTCGGGGTTGAAGAGGTGGTACTCCCCGTCGCGCCGCCACTGATACTCGCCGCCCCAATCGAGCTCGGGACGGCCCACGGGGCGGGCGGGAAAGGCGTCGGCGTGGCGGCGGCGGACCTCTTCGGCCACGATGTCGAGACCGATGCCGCCCACGCGCGAGGCCGTCCCCGTGAAGTAGCGGTCCACGAAGGCCTTGTCGAGGCCGAGGGCCTCGAAGATCTGCGCGCCGCAGTAGCTCTGCAGCGTGGAGATGCCCATCTTGGACATCACCTTGAGGATGCCCTTGTTGAGCGCCTTGATGTAGTTCTTCACCGCCTGCGCGGGCTCGATGTCCACCAGCATGCCCTGGCGGATCATGTCGTCGAGCGTCTCGAAGGCCACCCACGGGTTGACGGCGCCCGCGCCGTAGCCGATGAGCAGCGCCACGTGATGCACCTCGCGCGCGTCACCCGTTTCCAGGATGAGCGCGCATCGCGTGCGGGTGCCCTCGCGCACCAGGTGATGGTGCACGGCCGCCGTCGCGAGCAGGCTCGGGACGGCCGCCTGCGTGCGGTCCACGCCCCGGTCGGACAGGATCACGATGTTGTGGCCGGCGGCGATGGCCTCGCTCGCGCGCGCGCGCAGCGCGTCCAGCGCGCGCTCGAGGCCGGCGCTGCCTTCCGCCACCGGGTACAGCATGGAGAGCGTGGTGGCGCGGAAGCCGTGCGTGGCCACGCGCGCGAGCTTGGCGAGCTCGCGGTTGTCGATCACGGGGTACTTGATCTTGATCTGCCGGCACGACTCCGGCTCCGGGTGGAGCAGGTTGCGCTCGGGCCCCACGGTGCTCTCCATGGAGGTCACCAGCTCCTCGCGGATGGCGTCCAGGGGCGGGTTCGTCACCTGCGCGAAGAGCTGCTTGAAGTAGTCGTACAGCATCCGCGGCTTGTCCGAGAGGACGGCGAGCGCGGTGTCGGTGCCCATGGAGCCGATGGGCTCCTCGCCCTGCCTGGCCATCGGCCCCAGCAGCAGGCGCAGGTCCTCGTGCGTGTAGCCGAAGGTCATCTGGTGCGCGAGCACCGCCTCGTGGTCGGGCGCAGGCACCGGGTGGTCGGGCAGCTGCTCGATGTCGATGAGGTTGTCCGCCAGCCACTGCGCGTAGGGCCGCTCGGCCGCCAGCGAGGACTTGATCTCGTCGTCGGAGATGATGCGCCCCTGCGCGGTGTCGACGAGGAAGATCTTGCCGGGGTGCAGCCGCTCCTTGATGAGGATGTTCTCGGGCGGGATGTCGAGCACGCCCACCTCGGAGGCCATCACCACGATGTCGTCCTTGGTGACGTAGTACCGCGACGGGCGCAGGCCGTTGCGGTCGAGCACGGCGCCGATGACGGTGCCGTCCGTGAACGCGATGGAGGCGGGGCCGTCCCACGGCTCCATGAGCGAGGAGTGGTACTCGTAGAACGCCTTGCGCTCCGGGCTCATCGACTCGTGGCCGCCCCACGGCTCGGGGATCATCATGAGGATGGCGTGGGGCAGGGAGCGGCCGTTCATGACGAGGAACTCGAGCACGTTGTCGAAGGTGGCGGAGTCGCTGCCGCCCTCCCGGATGACCGGGAACACCTTCTTGAGATCGTCGCCCAGGACCTCGGAGCGGCACAGCGCCTCGCGCGCGCGCATCCAGTTGATGTTGCCGCGCAGCGTGTTGATCTCCCCGTTGTGCGCGATGTAGCGATAGGGGTGCGCGAGCGGCCACGAGGGGAACGTGTTGGTGCTGAAGCGCTGGTGCACGAGGGCGAGCGCGCTCTCCACCTCGGGATCGGCGAGGTCCGGGAACATCGGATCGATCTGGTCCGCGCTCAGCATGCCCTTGTAGATGATCGTGCGCGACGACAGGCTGGGCAGGTAGAAGAAGCGCCTGCCCGGAACGTCGAGCGCGTCCACCGCGTGCTCGAAGCGCTTGCGCAGCACGTAGAGCTTGCGCTCGAAGTGCGCCTGGTCGGTCACCCCCGCGCCGCGGCCGATGAACACCTGCTTCATGTGCGGCTCCACCGACACCGCGCTCGCGCCGAGGACGCGGTCGTCGGTGGGGAGATCCCGCCAGCCGAGCAGCCGCTGCCCTTCCTCGGCCACGATGGTGGCCATGAGGCCCTGGATCTTCTCGCGCTCGGCGAGGTCGCGCGGAAGGAACACGAGGCCGGCGCCGTAGTCGCCGGCGGCGGGCAGCGTGATGCCGAGGGCCGCGCACTGGCGGCGCAGGAAGCGATCAGGAATCTGCAGGAGGATGCCGGCGCCGTCACCGGTGTTGACCTCGCAGCCGCACGCGCCGCGGTGCAGGAGGTTGCAGAGCACCTGGAGGGCCTGGCGCACGATGGCGTGCGAGCGGACACCCTTGATGTTGACGACGAAGCCGACGCCGCAGGCGTCGTGCTCGTGGGCCGGATCGTACAGGCCCTGGGCCGGAGGCTGGCCGGCGTACGGTGGCGGCGGCTGCTCGCTCATTCTGCCTCCCTGTCGCTTGGTTGGCCGGATAGTACCCGACGCCCAACTATTAGTCATTAGCGAAAAGTTGTATGGAGCGTATCAGTATTACTAATGGTGTACGATGGCTGCGTGCACCTCGAGACGCTGAGCCTCTACTGTGACGTCGTCCGCCACCGTTCCTTCTCCAGGGGCGCCGAGCAGAACTTCGTGTCCCAGTCCGCGGCGAGCCAGGCCGTGCAGCACCTCGAGGCGCAGCTGGGGGTCGTCCTCATCGACCGCACCAAGCGGCCGTTCGTGGTCACGCGGGAGGGGCAGGCCTTCTACGAGTCGTCGCGCAGCCTGCTGGAATCGTGGGAGAAAGCCAAGGCGGAGGTGGCCGCCGTCAAGGCGCGCGTGGACGGCACCGTGCGGGTGGCCGCGATCTATTCGGTCGGACTGCACGACATGAGCCGCCCCATGCAGCAGTTCAGGTCGCTCTACCCGCAGGCGCGCGTGCAGCTCGAGTGCCTTCACCCCCACAAGGTGGTGGAGGCGGTGCTGAGCGGCGAGGCGGACCTTGGCATCATGTCGTACCCGCCCAACGAGCGGTCGCTCACGGTGGTGCCGCTGCGGGTGGAGCCCATGGTGGTGGTCTGTCATCCCGGCCACCGCCTTGCGCGCCGCCGCCGCGTGATGCCGCCCGACCTCAACGGGGAAGCCTTCATCGCCTTCGACGCCTCGCTGCCCATCCGCAAGGCGATCGACCGCGCGCTCCGCCAGCACAACGTGCGCGTCAACGTCGTGATGGAGTTCGACAACATCGAGACGATCAAGCAGGCGATCATCATCGCCTCCGGCGTGAGCGTGCTGCCGCGCCACACGGTGGAGAAAGAAGCCTCCATCCGGACGCTGGCGGCGGTGCCGCTCGGCATGCCCGACCTCGGACGCCCGGTCGGGATCATTCACCGCAGGCAAAAACCGCTCACGCCCACGGCGAGCCGCTTCATCGAGACGCTGCAGGCGGCGAGCGAGGGCCCCGCCAAGATCTCCGCGCGCGATTGAGTACAATGGGGGCCTCGAAGGGCCCCCAATCCCCCGAGCGCTCGGCAGCGCCCCGGCGAAGCCGTGACGCTCCTCGATATGCGGACAGCGGACACAGGAGGAGCGTATGAGCGAGTTCTACGAGACCGCCGACACCGCCGAGATCGAGGACGAGCTCCGCGAGATCCGCGGCGCGCTCGTCAACGGCACCGTCACCACCCTGGGGCCCGCCGAGCCCATCTGCCTGCCGGCGACCGCGACCGTGCACGAGGCGGTGGAGCGGATGCTGGCCGGGCGTCAGGCAGGGGTGCTCGTGGTGGACGGGGAGGGGCGCCTCACGGGGATCTTCACCGAGCGCGACGTCCTCACCCGCGTGGTGGGCAAGGATCGCGACTCGCGCCGGACCCCGCTCGCGGAGGTGATGACGGCGAGCCCGGAAGCGCTCACCAGTCGCCACCGGGTGGCCTACGCCATCCACTGCATGAGCGTGGCCGGCTACCGCACGGTGCCCGTCGTGGACGACGAGCGGCGGCCGGTGGGCATCGCGACCGCCACCGACGTCATCCGGTGGCTCGCCGGCCTCTTTCCGGAGGCGATTCTCAACCTGCCGCCGGGCGACACGCTGAAGCGGCCGGGCGACATCGACGGCGGTTAGGCCGGTGATGGTCTGTCGTGGTCTAACCAGTGATAAACCTTGCCCGTCCGGGTCCGCTCCGCTAAGATGAAGCACGCTTGGCCGGACGAGGAATCAGGCTGTCCGCGCCGGGTGGCCTCAGCGGGAATCCCCGAGCGGCACACACGTAATCTCGGGGTGTGCGCGAGGTCAAGGGTGGCCCCAAAAAACAGGAGAAGGGATAGTCGATGACTGAGACCGCGGCGCCCGCCACGGGTGTCCAGAAGCCGCGCAGGGATCTCGATCGCGCCGTCATCCGTTTCGCCGGCGACTCCGGCGACGGCATGCAGCTGACCGGTGAGCAGTTCACGACCGAGTCGGCGTGGGCGGGCAACGACATCTCGACGCTGCCGAACTTCCCCGCCGAGATCCGTGCCCCTGCCGGCACGCTCTTCGGCGTGTCGAGCTTCCAGCTCCAGTTCGGCAGCCAGCGTGTCTACACGCCGGGTGACCGCCTGGATTGCCTGGTGGCGATGAACCCCGCCGCGCTCAAGGTGCACCTGCGCGATCTCAAGACCGGCGGCCTGCTCATCGTCAACACGGCCGCCTTCGACAAGCGCAACCTCGACAAGGCCGGCTACGCGGCCGATCCGCTCGGGGACAGCGCGCTCGGCGAGCGGTACCGCCTGCAAAAGGTCGACATGAGCGGGCTCACGCACGAGGCCATCAAGGACCTTCCCCTCAACACGAAGGAGAAGGACCGCACGAAGAACTTCTTCGCGCTCGGGCTCGTCTCCTGGATCTACACGCGGCCGCTCGAGCCCACGCTGGAGTGGATCAAGAAGAAGTTCGCCACGAACGAAGCCATCGCGCAGGCCAACACGCGCGTGCTCAAGGCGGGCCACGCCTACGGCGAGACGGCGGAGATCTTCAGCGAGCATTACCAGGTCGAGCCCGCCGAGATGGCGCCCGGCCTCTATCGCGCGATGACGGGCAACCAGGCCATCGCGTGGGGGCTGCTGGCGGCGGCGGAGCGCTCGAAGCTGCCCGTCGTGTACGGCGCGTATCCCATCACCCCCGCCAGCGGCATCCTCGAAGCGCTCGCCATGCACAAACGCTTCCGCATCCGCACCATCCAGGCCGAGGACGAGATCGCCGCCGTCAGCGCGGCCATCGGCGCCGCCTTCGGCGGGGCCATCGGCGTGACGGCCTCGAGCGGTCCTGGCATCGCGCTCAAGAGCGAAGGCATCGGCCTTGCCGTGACCGCCGAGTTGCCGCTGGTGATCTTCGACATCCAGCGCGGAGGGCCGTCCACGGGCCTGCCCACCAAGACGGAGCAGGCGGACCTGATGCAGGCGCTCTACGGCCGCAACAGCGAGTCGCCCATCGTGGTGCTGGCGCCCGCCTCCGCAGGCGACTGCTTCTACATCGCCTACGAGGCCGTGCGCATCGCGGTCAAGTACATGGTGCCCGTGATGGTCCTCAGCGACGGGTACCTCGCCAACGGCTCCGAGCCGTGGCTCATCCCGGATCCGGAGACGCTGCCGCCCATCGACGTGCAGTTCCGCACGGAGAAGGAAGGGTTCTTTCCGTACCTGCGCGATCCCGCCACGCTCGCGCGACCGTGGGTGCGCCCGGGCACGCCCGGGCTCGAGCACCGTATCGGCGGCATCGAAAAGGAGGACGTCACCGGCAACATCTCCTACGATCCCGACAACCACGACCACATGGTGCGCACGCGCGCGGAGAAGGTGCGTCGGGTGGCGCAGGAGATCCCGCCCACGTCCATCAACGGTCCCGCCACCGGCGACCTCATCGTGGTGGGCTGGGGCGGCACCTACGGCGCCATCACCTCCGCGGTGGAGCGCGCGCAGGCGGAAGGCAAGTCGGTGGCGGCCATCCACCTCCGGCACCTCAATCCGCTTCCACCCGACCTCGGCCACATCCTGCGCGAGTACCGCAAGGTGTTGGTGCCTGAGATCAACAGCGGCCAGCTCGTGCGGGTGCTGCGCGCGGAGTATCTCGTGGACGCGGTGGGCTTCAACCGCGTGCGCGGGCTGCCGCTGGCGAGCGAAGAGATCCACGAAGCCATCAACCAACTCCTCGGGGGACAGGCATGAGCGCGTCAGGGGCGGGGACGGGGGCGTCGGCGACGCCGAAACTCACGAAGAAGGACTTCGAGTCCGACCAGGACGTGCGCTGGTGCCCGGGCTGCGGCGACTACGCCATCCTCAGCGCCGTGCAGAAGTCGATGCCCGACCTCGGCATCCCGAAGGAGAACATCGTGTTCATCTCGGGGATCGGCTGCTCGAGCCGCTTTCCGTACTACATGAACACGTACGGCTTCCACACCATCCACGGCCGCGCGCCCGCCATCGCCACCGGCCTGCGCGTGGCGCGTCCCGACCTGAAGGTGTTCGTGGTCACGGGGGACGGTGACGGTCTTTCCATCGGCGGCAACCACATGCTGCACGTGCTGCGCCGCAACGTGAACCTCACCATCCTGCTCTTCAACAACCGGATCTACGGCCTCACCAAGGGCCAGTATTCGCCGACGAGCGAGCTCGGCAAGGTCACCAAGTCCACGCCCATGGGCTCCGCCGACCGTCCCGTGAACCCTCTCTCTTTCGCCCTCGGCTGCGGCGCCACCTTCGTGGGCCGCACCGTGGATCGCAACATCCCGCACATGGACGAGATGCTGAAGCGGGCCGCGCTCCACAAAGGCACGGGCTTCCTCGAGATCCTCCAGAACTGCAACGTGTACAACGATCTCGCGTGGAACGTCATGTACGACAAGGAGTCGAAGGCGCAGTACGAGCTGCGCCTCCAGCACGGCAAGCCGCTGCTCTTCGGCCCGCCCGCCGACCGCAAGGCCGTCATCATGGACGGCCTGGTGCCCAAGGTGGTGAGCGCCAAGGACGTGCAGGAAAGCGCGCTCTGGATCCACGACGAGAAGAACATCAACGCGGCTAAGCTGCTCGCCGACCTCTTCGCGCCCGATTTCCCGGTGCCCGTCGGCGTCCTCGCCCAGATCGACGCGCCCATCTACGAGGACATGATCCTCGACCAGGAACAGCGCGCCATCTCCGACCGCGGCCCCGGCGAGATCGCAAAACTGCTCACGTCCGGCGACACCTGGAAAATCGGCTAGAAAAGATCCTCCCCGTGACGTGCCCCAGCGGAAGAAGCATAGTCGGCGGGGGCATGGTCGGCGGGGGCATTAACTTATTTGCTCGGGGGGCCTCGAAGGGCCCCCCGAGCCCCCCGGCGCGTCCCATCCACGTATGCCGCTGAGTAGCACCCTTCTGTCGGATCTCACGCGGGTGCTCGGCCCCGGCGGCCTCGTGGTGTCGCACGAAGGTCGCATGACCTACGAGTGCGACATGCACACGCTCTACAAGGGCGAGCCCGATGCGGTCGCCTTGCCCCGCACCACCGAAGAAGTGCAGGCGGTCGTCCGCCTCTGCCGGCGCGCGCGCGTGCCCATCGTGCCGCGTGGCTCGGGCACCGGCCTCATCGGGGGCGCCACCGCGCCCCTGGGCGGCGTCATGGTGTCGCTGACACGGATGACGTCCATCCTCGAGGTTGACCTGCCCAACCGCTGCGCGACCGTGCAGCCGGGCCTCATCAACCAGCGGCTCACGAACGCGGTGTGCGAGCGCGGTTATTACTTCGCGCCGGATCCCTCCAGCCAGATGGTCTCCTCCATCGGCGGCAACGTGTCGACGAACGCGGGAGGCCCGCACTGCCTGAAGTACGGCATCACGACCAACCACGTCCTCGGGCTGGAGTTCATCACCGGCGCCGGGGACCTCCTGCACCTGGGCGGCAAGACGGCGGACCGGCCCGGCTACGATCTCACCGGGCTCACGGTCGGCTCCGAAGGCACCTTCGGCCTCGTCACGGCCATCACGGTGCGCCTGCTGCACGCGCCGGAAGCGGTGAAGACGGCGCTCGCGACCTTTACGTCGGTGGTGACCGCCTCCGAGGTGGTGTCGGCGATCATCGCGGCCGGCATCACGCCCGCCGCCCTCGAGATGCTCGACAAGGCCATGATCCGGGCCATCAACGCGGGCGTGGGCGCGGGCTATCCGGAAGGGGCGGCCGCCGTGCTGCTCATCGAGCTCGACGGCCCGCTCGCCGAAGTGGAGGCACAGGCCGAGCGCGCGGCCGCGATCTGCCGCGAGGGGGGCGCGCTGAGCGTGAGCGTGGCGCGCGACGACGCCGAGCGCGCGCTGCTCTGGCGAGGGCGCAAGGAGGCGGCGGGGGCTGTGGGCCGGCTCACCGCGAATTACCTGCTGCAGGACGCGGTGGTGCCGCGCTCGAAGCTGCCGCAGATCATGCGGGAGATGGTCGCCCTCGGCGAGCGCCACGGGCTGCTCATCGCCAACGTCTTCCACGCCGGCGATGGCAACCTGCACCCGCTCATCTGCTACGACGACCGCAAGCCCGACGAGCTGCGGCGCGCGCTGATCATCAACGAGGAGCTGCTCAAGGCGTGCATCGCCCTCGGCGGCAGCGTGACCGGCGAGCACGGCGTGGGCAGCGACAAGGCCAAGAACCTTCCGATGCAGTACGCCGACGCCGACCTCAACTTCATGTACCGCCTGCGCAACGTCTACGACCCCGACCGCATCATGAATCCCGGCAAGCTCCTACCGTCGCATCCCGCCTGCGGCGAAGGCTTCCGCCCCACCCGCCCGATCCTTCCGGAAGGCGCGTGGATATGAGCGCGGCGGTGCGCTGGACGGTCGTGCGCTTCCGCTGGGGGGTATCGGGGGGAGCGGCGCTCGCTCCCCCCGATCTTGAAAATCGTCCAAGCGTAAGCACGAGCACGGCGGTCGTGCGCGTCCGCTGGGGGGTATCGGGGGGAGCGGCGCTCGCTCCCCCCGATGTTCAGTCATG
>CAYQQT010000044.1:8208-12953 GCA_964419375.1 uncultured bacterium | reverse complement strand
CCGCGTGGGCGAGCACACGCGCGCCGTGCTCGCGGAGGTGGCCGGATACGCCGACGCGCGCGTGGACGAGCTGCTCGCGCACGGCGTGGTGGCGGAGGCCTCGTGACGGAGCGCGCGGCGGACCTCCTCCTGCGCGGCGCGCGCCTGGTGGGCCGGGAAGGCCTCGCCGACATAGCGATCGCCGGCGGCCACATCGCCGCCGTGGGCGGGCCCGCGTGGACGGCGGCGCGGACGATCGACCTCGGCGGCGCCCTCGTCACGCCCGGGCTCGTGGACGCGCACATCCACCTCGACAAGGCGCTGCTCACGGACCGCGTGGACGCGCCCGAGGGCACCCTACAAGAGGCGATCCGCGTCACCGGCGAGGCCAAGCGGGCGTTCACCGTGGACGACATCCGCGCGCGCGCCCGCCGCGTGCTCGACCTGGCCGTACGCGCGGGCACCACCGCCATGCGCACGCACGTGGAGGTCGATCCCATCGTCGGGCTCACGGGCATGGAGGCTTTGCTGCCGCTGCGCGCGGAGTACGCGGCCGCGCTCGATCTTCAGATCTGCGCCTTCGCGCAGGAAGGGATCGTGAAATCGCCCGGCACCGAGGGGCTGCTGCACCGCGCGCTCTCGATGGGCGCCGACGTGGTGGGCGGCTGTCCCTACAACGACACCGACGGCGAGGAGCACATCCGCATCGTCTTCGCGCTCGCCACCGCCTTCGACGTGGACGCCGACTTCCACGTCGACTTCTCCGACGAGCCCGACCACCTGCACATCCGCGACATCGCCCGCGCGTCGATCGCCGCCGGCTGGCAGGGCCGTGTGACCGCCGGCCATCTCACGGAGCTGGCCGCGGTGCCGCCCCACGAGCAGGACCACCTCATCGCGCTCGTCAAGGACGCCGGCATCGGCGTCATCGCGCTCCCCGCCACCGACCTCTATCTCATGGGGCGCGGTGACGACTACAACGTGCGCCGCGGCCTCACGCCCATCCGCCGCCTGCTGGAGGCGGGAGTGCCGGTGGCGCTGGCCACCAACAACGTCCGCAACGCCTTCACGCCCGTCGGCACCGCCGACCTCACGCACATGGCGTTCATCGCGGCCGTGGCTGCGCACATGGGCACGCCCGCGCTCCTCCGAGATCTCCTCGCCGCCATCACCACGCATCCGGCCGCGATGCTGCGGCGGCCGGAGTACGGACTCGGCCCCGGCTGCCGCGCCGACCTCGTGGCGTGGGCCTGCGAGCGTCCTGAGGACGTGGTGGCGACACTGCCCGCGCGCACCCTGGTGATCAAGCACGGCCGCGTGAGCGTGGAGCACGAGGCGCGCGTGACGGAGCGCTGGCGGGGATGACCGCCGCCGTGGTGGGACGCGCGGTGGCGCTGCTCGTGATGGCGGTGCTGGGCTGGAAGCTCGCCGCGCGCGGTCTCACGATGGAGAGCAGCGGCATCCTGTCCTTCATCCGCCTCGTCGATCTCGTCTTCCACGAGGCGGGCCACGTCATCTTCGGCTTCTTCGGCTCCTTCATCGCCGCCCTCGGAGGATCGCTGAACCAGGTGCTCATCCCCGCCCTCTGCGCCTTCCACTTCTTGCGGCAGAAGCAGGCGGCTGCCGCCTCGGCGGCGGTGTTCTGGATGGGCGAGAACGTCATCGGCGTCGCCATCTACGTGGCGGACGGGCGCGACATGAAGCTGCCGCTGCTCGCGGAGGGACTCACGCACGACTGGAACTATCTGCTCTCGGAGCTGAGCCTGCGCGATGCCGCGGAGCCCCTCGGCCGTCTCGTCTTCGTGGCGGGCGTGCTCACGCTGCTGGCCGCGATGGCGCTGCTCGCGTGGGACCTCATCCGTGTGTGGAATGCGCCCGCGCAGGAGCCGGCCCTCGAGTAACACCGTGTTATGCTCACATCAACTTTCGCGGGCAGGTAGGCATTGACGCCTGTAGATCCCCGGACGATTTTCGACGCTGTCCTCGACGCGCTCGTGGAGCCCGTGGTCGTCACGGACGGCGCCGGCCTGATCACGTACGCCAACCCCATCGCGGTTCGGTGCTTCGGCGTCGACAAGCACATCGGGCGCCCCATCGCCGAGCACCTCGCGCGCCTGCGTATCCACACCAACGACGGCCACCCCCTGCCGGCGGCGCTGCATCCCATCCCGTGCGCGCTCGCGCAGCGGCAGGCGGTCATCGGCGCCGAGCTGACCATCGCCTCCGACGACGGCGAGTCCACGTACGTCGTGAACACCGTGCCCCTGCTCGTGGAGGGCGGCATGGCGGGGACCGTCTCCGTCTTCCACGACGTCACCACCGCTGCCCGCCTCGAGCGCGAGGTGACCGACCACGCCACGCGCCTGGAGGCCATCGTCAACCTCGTCAGCGACGGCGTCTACATGGTCGGCCTCGACGGCGTCATGCGCTTCACGAACACCCTGGGACGCCAGATGCTCGGGCTCCACCCCGGCAGCCCGCTCGACGCGCGCATGCGCAGCCTGCGGCTCACCGACCTCGAGGGGCGGGTCCTCCCGCCCGGGGAGTATCCCTCCTCCCGCGCGCTGCGGGGCGAGACTGTGGACGGCATCGAGGTCATCGCGGTCACGGCGGCGGGGGAGGCGCGCCGCATGCGGACGAGCGCGCACCCTCTGCGTCACGCCGACGGGGAGATCTACGCGGCGCTCATCACCTGGAAGGACGTCACGGAGGAGGCGGCCGCGCGCGCGGAGCTGGAGAGCGCGCGCGTGACGGCGGAGACGGCGAGCCGGCTCAAGGACGAGTTCATCGCCGCGCTGTCCCACGAGCTGCGCACGCCGCTGCAGCCGATCCTGGGCTGGACGGAGGTGCTGCGGCGCCACGGCACCCTCGACGACGTCACCGCGCGCGCGCTGGAGGCGATCCACCGTAACATCCGCCAGCAGGTGCGCCTCGTCGATGACCTCCTCGACCTCTCGCGCATCGTGCACGGCAAGTTCTCGCTCCGCCTCGAGTCGTTCGACCTGCGCGACCAGGTGCGCGCGGCGGTGGAGTCGTTCGAGGAGGGCGCCGCCTTCAAGCGCGTCCGCCTCACCGCCACCCTGCCTGCCGAGCCCATGCCGATGTGGGGCGACGGCGCGCGCGTGCAGCAGATCACCACCAACCTCGTCGCCAACGCCCTGAAGTTCACGCCCGGCGGCGGCCGCGTGAGCGTGGTGGTGAGCTTCCACGGGGAGCGCGCGCGGCTCGACATCGAGGACACGGGCGAGGGCATCGTGCCCGAGGACCTGCCCGTCATCTTCGAGGCCTTCCGCCAGGGCAGCCAGTCGAGCCGGCGCGGCGGGCTCGGCATCGGCCTCGACCTCGTCAAGCGCCTCACCGAGCTGCACGGCGGCACCGTGGAGGCGTTTTCCGAGGGCACCGGGCGTGGCGCGCGCCTCCGCGTCACGCTGCCGCTGGCGCAGCCGAAGTCCGCGCCCGTCGGCGCGCACCCGGCGGAGCGCGGCCAGCTCGGTCGCCGCTCCGTGCTCGTGATCGAGGACAACGCCGACACCCGCGACGTCCTGAAGTTCATGCTGGAAGTCGAAGGCGCCCACGTGGACACGGCCGAGCGCGGCGAGGAAGGCGTGCGGGCGGCCGCCGCCCTGCACCCCGACGTCATCCTGTGCGACATCGGGCTGCCCGACATCGACGGCATGGAGGTGGCGCGCCGCATCCGCGCCGCGGACGGCGGGTCCGCCGTGCGCCTCATCGCGCTCACGGGATATGGTCAGGCCGAAGACGTGCGCCAGGCGATGGCGGCCGGATTCGAAGCCCACCTCACGAAGCCGATCAACCTCGATCAGCTCATGGCGCTGCTGGTGGGCGAGAGGGGTGCGTCGGGCTAGCGAGGTAGCGGGAGAGCGGCGGCGTCCTGCGGAGGTAACGCACACGTCGTACGGATCGATCCGTCCGCACGTCATTCCCGGCCCCGCGAACGACGGCAGCGCGTGGGCGCCCACGACGTAGATCGTGTCCGGTGAAAATTCCCGGGCGGCGACACGGCGCGTGAGCGCGTGGCAGTAGTCCGCGGACGCTTGGTCGTTCGCGCGCGACATGTAGCCGCTGTTGACCGTCAGCCCCAGCCGGTACGCCCGCCAGGCGTGCGCGACGTAATAATGGTCCGGGCATCGCCCCGGCGTGAGGCAGGCCCCCACCCAGAGAATCTGCGGCGGGTAGAGGACGAGGTGGCGGTACCCGCCCTCGGCCAGCGACCAGATCCCCATCTCGGGGGCCGGCGGCGGCGGCACGGGCTCGATCGCCGCCGTGAGGTCAGCCACCTGCAACAGGGCGGCGACGGCGAGGGCGGCGATCGCCTGTCGGCGCGGCAGGCTGCGGACGACGGCGACGAGGATCGCGAGGACGAGCACCTAGTACAAGGGCCAGACGAAGCGGCCCGACGCTCGAAACGCGTCCGCGAGGGGCATGACGGGCGCGTAGAGCGACTGCAGATCCATCACCACCCGCCCTCCCACCGTCACCTGCATGGACAGCGAGTACGCCGCCATCGCGGACACGGCGACCATCAGCGGCACGAAGCGGGCGAGCGCGAATGCGGATGGGCGGCGGCGGCGCACGACGATCACGATGGCGAGGATAAGCAGGAAGAGCACGCCCGCGCCCAGGTAGGCGAAGCCTTCGTACTGACCCGTCCGCTGGGGCAGCCCGGCAAGGAACGACGACCGCTCCATCGGGTTGACGAAGGTGAGGAGATCGGCCGAATACTGCCCGAATCCCTGCGCGCGCCT
>CAYQQT010000044.1:0-8108 GCA_964419375.1 uncultured bacterium | reverse complement strand
TCGGCCGGTATTCCTCGGCACCGGGCGCCGATTGACAGCGGACACGACGCGCATGTAGAGTCGTCGCAGGTTAGCACCGCGCTTTCCTTTAAGTGAGCCCGGAGAGGCTCGTAAGGAGAGGACACATGAACACGCCACCGCCCCGGTTCAGGGAAAAAGCCCAGGTCCTCGACGCCACCGCGCTCGACCGCGCGCTCACCCGCATCGCCCACGAGATCCTCGAAAGGAACGGTGGCGCGAACAACCTCGCCTTCGTCGGCCTCCGCACGCGCGGCGTCACCCTCGCGCGGCGCCTGGTGGCAAAGATCGCCACCATCGACGGCGCTTCGCCGCCCGTGGGCACGCTCGACATCACCCTCTACCGGGACGACCTCGGCATGCGCGGCGCCCCCGTCATCCGCGGCACCGACATTCCGTTCTCGATCAAGGCCAAGACGGTCATCCTGGTGGACGACGTGCTCTTCACCGGCCGCACCATCCGCGCCGCCCTCGACGCCCTCATCGACCTCGGGCGGCCGCAGATGATCCAGCTCGCGATCCTCGTGGACCGCGGACACCGCGAGCTGCCCATTCGCCCCGACTACATCGGCAAGAACCTTCCCACGTCACGGCGCGAGAGCGTGGCGGTGCGGCTCATGGAGCACGACGGCGAGGATCGCGTCGTCATCGAAGAACCCGAGGAGGCCTGAGCATGGGGTGGACGCGGAAGGACTTGCTCACGATCCGCGAGCTGGACGCGCCGGAGATCCTGACGCTCATCGACACCGCCGCCTCCCTGCAGGAGATCGCGGGCCGCGAGATCAAGAAGGTCCCCGCCCTGCGCGGCAAGACCATCGTCAATCTCTTCTACGAGAACTCCACGCGCACGCGGACCTCGTTCGAGATCGCGGGCAAGTGGCTCTCCGCCGACGTCGTGAACTTCTCCGCGAGCGGCTCCAGCGCCGCCAAGGGCGAGAGCTTCATCGACACCGCCAAGACCATCGCCGCCATGAGCCCCGACGTGGTGGTCGTCCGCCACTCGTGCGCGGGCGCCCCCACCATCCTCGCGCGCGAGCTGTCGTGCTCGATCGTGAACGCGGGCGACGGCGCCCACGAGCACCCCACGCAGGCGCTCCTCGACCTCCTCACCATCCGCGAGAAGAAGGGGCACTTCGAGGGGCTCTCCGTCACCATCGTGGGCGACATCGCGCACAGCCGCGTGGCCCGCTCCAACATCCACGGCATGCGCAAGCTCGGGATGACGGTGACGGTGGCGGGGCCGCCCACCCTCATCCCGCCCTACGTGCAGGAGCTCGGCTGCAAGGTGAGCTACCGGCTTGAAGACGCCATCCGCGACGTGGACGTGATCATGATGCTGCGCCTGCAGCAGGAGCGCATGCACGCGGGCCTCATCCCGTCCCTGCGGGAGTACTCGCGCTACTGGGGGCTGTCGCTCGACAAGCTGGCCGCTTCCGCGCGGCCGGACGTGTTGATCATGCATCCCGGCCCCGTCAACCGTGGCGTGGAGCTCTCCCCCGAGGTGGCGGACGGGCCCTACTCGGTGATCCTCGACCAGGTGTCCAAGGGCGTGGCGGTACGGATGGGCGTGCTGCTGCTCCTGGCGGGCGCCAAGGAGCCGGCATGAGCGTGCTCATCAAGAACGGCCGCGTCATCGATCCCGCCAACTCCGTGGACGGCGTGCAGGACGTCCTCGTCACCGCGGGCCGGATCGAGCGCGTGGGCAAGGCGCTCGCCGCCTCCGCCGGCGTCGCCACCATCGACGCCACCGGCAAGGTGGTCTGTCCCGGCTTCATCGACATCCACGTGCACCTGCGGGAGCCCGGCTACGAGTACAAGGAGACGGTGGCCACGGGCACGCGGGCGGCGGCGGCGGGCGGCTTCACCGCCGTGTGCTGCATGGCCAACACGGACCCGGTCAACGACAACCGCGCCGTCACCGACTACATTCTCGCCAAGGCCGCCAGTGAAGGCGTCGTGCGCGTGCATCCCATCGGCGCCGTCACGCGCGGGCTACGGGGCGAGGCGCTCGCCGAGCTCGCCGAGCTGGCGGAGGCAGGCTGCGTGGCCTTCTCCGACGACGGCAAGTGCGTCATGGACGCCGCGCTCTACCGGCGCGCCATGGAATACACGCTGCCCTTCGGCCGCCCCATCATCAGCCATGCCGAGGATCACAACCTCGCGCGGGGAGGCGCCATGAACGAAGGCGTCATCTCCACCGAGCTCGGCATCCCCGGCATTCCGTCGGCGGCGGAGAACGTCATGGTGGCCCGTGACATCCTGCTCGCCGAGCTCACGGGTGCGCACGTGCACATCGCCCACCTGTCGACGGCGGGCGCGGTGCGGCTCGTGCGCGAGGCCAAGGCGCGAGGCGTGCACGTCACCGCGGAGGTCACCCCGCATCATCTGCTGCTCACGGAGGACGCCGTGCGCGACTTCGACTCCAACACCAAGATGGCGCCGCCGCTGCGCACCAAGCACGACACGGAGGCGCTGCTGGAAGGACTCGCGGACTCCACCATCGACTGCATCGCCACCGACCACGCCCCCCACGCGCTCTCCGAGAAGGAAGGCGAGTTCGAGCGCGCCGCCAACGGCATCGTCGGCCTCGAGACGGCGGTGGCCCTCCTGCTCGACCGGCTCGTGCGCCCGGGGCTCCTGCCGCTCGCCACCCTGGTGGCGAGGCTGAGCCGCGATCCCGCGCGGCTGCTCGACCTGCCCGGCGGCACGCTGTCCCCGGGCGCGCCTGCCGACATCACGGTCCTCGACCTGGAGGCCGACACCGTCGTCGATCCCGCCCGCTTCAAGTCGCGCAGCCGCAACACGCCCTTCGGCGGCTGGCGCCTGCGCGGCGGGCCGTGGAAGACGATCGTGGGAGGCACAGTGGTAGCGGGATGATGAAGGAAGCGATCCTCGTCCTGCGCGACGGCCGCGTCTTCCGCGGCGCGCCTCTCGGCGCCGAGGGGGAAACCTCCGGTGAAGTCATTTTCAATACGGCGATGTCGGGGTACCAGGAGATCATCACGGACCCGTCTTATAGAGGACAGATCGTGACCATGACGTACCCGATGATCGGCAACTACGGGATCAACGAGGAGGACGTGGAATCCGCGCGCCCGTGGGCCAACGGCCTCATCGTCAAGGAGGCCTCGGCCTGCCCCTCGAGCTGGCGCGGGCGGGTGAGCCTGGACCACTATCTGAAGACGCACGGCATCGTGGGCCTGCAGTCCATCGACACGCGCGCGCTCACCCGCCACCTGCGCGATCACGGCTCGCAGGACGGCATCATCTCCTCCACCGACACCGACGGAGCGCGCGTGCTGGAGCGCGTGCAGGCGCTGCCCGGCCTCGTGGGGCGCGATCTCGTGAGCGAGGTGACGGCGGCCGCGCCCTTCACGTGGACGGAGGGCGAATGGGATCTCAGCCGCGGCTACGTCGCCGCGGCCGCGCCACGCTTCTCCGTCGTCGCCTACGACGCCGGGATCAAGTTCAACATCCTGCGACAGCTAAGCACGGCGGGGTGCGAGGTGACGGTGGTGCCGGCCTCCACGCCGGCGGCGGCGGTGCTCGAGCGCAAGCCCGACGGCGTGCTCCTCTCCAACGGCCCCGGCGATCCCGAGGGCGTGCCGTACCTGGTGGAGTCGGTGCGCGGCCTGCTCGGCAAGGTCCCGGTGTTCGGCATCTGCCTCGGCCACCAGATCCTCGGCCTCGCCGCGGGCGGCCGCACCTACAAGCTGCCCTTCGGCCACCACGGGGCCAACCATCCGGTGAAGGACATCGCCACCGGCCGCGTGGAGATCACCTCGCAGAACCACAACTTCGCGGTCGATCCCGCTTCCGTCGCCGCCCGGGGCTGGGAGCCGACGCACACGAACCTCAACGACGACACGTGCGAGGGGATGCGCCACCGCGAGTGGCCCGTCTTCTCGGTGCAGTACCACCCCGAGGCGTCACCGGGGCCCCACGACGCGAACTACCTCTTCGAACGGTTTACGAACCTCATGTCCGGACGCAAGAAAGGAGCGTGATCGGGAGATGCCGAAATACCTGATCTCGTACCGCAAGCTCGAGGGCGGCGGGCAGAAGCCCGACTGGGCCTCCTTCACGTCGCAGAGCGACGCCTCGCTGGAGGCGCACGCCATCAAGGAGCGCGTGGACAAGCGCATGAGCGTGCTCGGCGAGCAGTTGTGGGGCGACGGCCAGGTGGTGTGGGTGGGCAGCGGCCGCCTCGACGACGTGCTGTACAAGCGCGAAGAGGCGGCACCGGAGACATCGATCGTGTATGGCCTCGTAGAGGAATAGGCCCGGAACCAGAGAGCACGCATGCCGAAACGCACCGACATCACAAGAATCCTCATTATTGGATCGGGCCCGATCGTCATCGGCCAGGCGTGCGAGTTCGATTATTCCGGCACGCAGGGGTGCCGCGCGCTGCGAGAGGAGGGCTACGAGGTCGTCCTCGTGAACTCCAATCCGGCCACCATCATGACGGATCCCGAGCTGGCGTACCGCACCTATGTGGAGCCGCTGACGCCGGAGTTCGTGGCGAAGATCATCGAGCGGGAGCGGCCGCAGGCGCTGCTCCCCACGCTGGGAGGGCAGACCGCGCTCAACCTCGCGGTGGCGCTCGCGGAGGACGGCACCCTCGACCGCTTCGGCGTGGAGCTCATCGGCGCCAAGATCCCCGCCATCAAGAAGGCGGAAGACCGCGAGCTCTTCAAGCGGGCCATGGAGAAGATCGGCCTCACGCTGCCCCGCTCCGGCTACGCGCGCTCCTTCGAGGAGGCGAAGGTGATCGTGCGCACGACGGGGTATCCGGCCATCATCCGGCCCTCCTTCACCCTCGGCGGCACGGGCGGCTCCATCGCGTACAACCCCGAGGAGCTGGAGGACGCGGTGCGCTGGGGGACGCAGATGTCTCCCCTCGGCACCGTGCTCATCGAGGAGTCCGTGATCGGCTGGAAAGAGTTTGAGCTGGAGGTGATGCGCGACCTCGCCGACAACGTCGTCATCATCTGCTCCATCGAGAACGTCGATCCCATGGGCGTGCACACGGGGGATTCGATCACCGTCGCACCAGCCCAGACCCTTACGGACAAGGAATATCAGCTCATGAGGGATGCCGCCGTCGCTATTATCCGCGAGATCGGCGTGGAAACCGGCGGCTCCAATATTCAATTCGCGGTGAATCCGGAGAACGGCAAGCTCGTGGTGGTGGAGATGAACCCGCGCGTGTCGCGCTCCTCCGCCCTCGCCTCCAAGGCCACGGGCTTCCCCATCGCCAAGATCGCGGCCAAGCTGGCGGTGGGCTACCGGCTCGACGAGATCCGCAACGACATCACCCGCAAGACGCCCGCCTCCTTCGAGCCCGTGCTCGACTACTGCGTCGTCAAGTTCCCGCGCTGGGCCTTCGAGAAATTCCCGGAGGCCGACACCACCCTCACCACGCAGATGAAGTCGGTGGGCGAGGCGATGGCGATCGGGCGCACGTTCAAGGAGGCGCTGCAGAAGTCGATCCGCTCTCTCGAGCAGGACCGCTGGGGGCTCACGCTGGGGCGCGCGCTCGGCGAGGAGGAGCTGCGCCAGCTGCTGCGGGTGCCGAATCCAGACCGTCTCTTCGCCATCGGCGACGCCCTCCGCGCGGGGATGGCCACGGCGGAGATCCACGGCCTCACGAAGATCGATCCCTGGTTTCTCGAGAACCTAAAGGAGATCGTCGACTTCGAGGCGGAGATCGCGCGCGCCGGGCGCACGGAGCCGCTCGTCCTGCGCCGCGCCAAGCAGATGGGCTTTGCGGACCGGCGCATCGCCCAGCTCACGGGGACCGTCGAGGGCGAGGTGCGCGCCCTGCGCCGGCAGCACGGCATCGTGGCCACCTTCAAGACGGTGGACACGTGCGCGGCGGAGTTCGTGGCGCACACGCCGTACCTGTACTCCACCTACGAGGACGAGGACGAGGCGCCGCCCACCGAGCGGCGCAAGGTGGTCATCCTCGGCTCCGGCCCCAACCGCATCGGCCAGGGCATCGAGTTCGACTACTGCTGCGTCCACGCCGCCTTCGCCCTCAAGGAGCTGGACGTGGAAGCGATCATGATCAACTGCAACCCGGAGACGGTCTCCACCGACTACGACACCTCCGACCGCCTCTACTTCGAGCCGCTGACGCTGGAAGACGTCCTCAACGTCGTTGAAAAAGAGAAGCCGCTCGGCGTCATCGTGCAGTTCGGCGGCCAGACCCCGCTCAAGCTCGCGGTGCCGCTGCAGCAGGCGGGCGTGCCCATCCTGGGCACCTCGCCCGACGCCATCGATCGCGCCGAGGACCGCCAGCGCTTCAACGCCCTCATCACCGAGCTGGGGCTCGCGCAGGCGGCGGGCACCACCGCGCGCTCCCTCGACGAGGCGCGCACGATCGCGCAGGCCATCGGCTATCCGGTGCTCGTCCGCCCCTCGTACGTGCTGGGGGGGCGCGCCATGCGCATCGTCTACGACGACCAGGACCTCATCCAGTTCGTGGGAGAGGCGGTGGCGGCCGCCCCGGACCATCCCATCCTCATCGACAAGTTCCTCGAGGACGCGGTGGAGATCGACGTGGACGCCGTCTCCGACGGCGCGCGCGTGGTGGTGGGCGGCGTCATGGAGCACATCGAGAAGGCGGGCGTCCACTCCGGCGACGCCGCCTGCGCGCTGCCGCCGTACTCGCTCGACGAGGAGCAGGTGCGGGCGCTGCGCGCGCAGACGAAGGCGCTCGCGAAGGCGCTCGGCGTGGTGGGCCTCATCAACGTGCAGTTCGCCATCCGCCACGACACCACCTACGTGCTGGAGGTGAACCCGCGCGCCTCGCGCACGGTGCCCTTCGTCTCCAAGGCCATCGGCGTGCCCCTCGCCAAGATCGCCACGCGCGCCATGCTGGGCGAGAGCGTGGCCGCCATCGCCCACGTGGAAGAGCGCGAGCTGCGCCACATCGCGGTGAAGGAGGCGGTGTTCCCCTTTATCAAGTTCCCCGGTGTCGACGTCGTCCTCGGCCCCGAGATGAAATCCACGGGCGAGGTCATGGGGCTCGACCGGGATTTCCGCAAGGCGTATCTCAAGTCGCAGATCGCGGCGGGCTCGGCGCTGCCCGCCTCCGGCAAGGTGTTCGTGTCCGTCAAGAAGCAGGACAAGCGCGCGGTGACCGCGCTCGCACGCCGGCTGGTGGAGATGGGGTTCTCGCTCGTGGCCACCGTCGGCACCGCCAAGGTGCTCGAGCGCCAGGGGCTGAGCGCGGAGATCGTCCACAAGGTGCTGGAAGGAGACCGGCCCAACGTCATCGACCTCATGAAGCGCGGCGAGATCGCCCTCGTGTTCAATACGCCGGAGGACGGGCGCGCGCGGAAAGACTCCTACATGCTCCGGCGCACCGCGGTGAGCTACAACATTCCCTACTACCTCACCGTCGACGGCGCCCAGGCCGCCCTTGGCGCCATCGAATCGCTCCTCAAGGGCGAGCTCCGCGTGCTCAGCCTGCAGGAGTACCACTCGGATGCCTGAGGCTCGCGACCGCATCCTCGTGGCGTTGGACGTGGAGTCGCAGAAGGAGGCCGACGCCCTCCTCGACCGGCTCGCGGGCGCGGTCACCGCCGTCAAGGTGGGCTCGCAGCTCTTCACCGCCGCCGGCCCCGCCGCCGTGGAAGCGGCCCTCAAGCGCGGCTTCCGCGTCTTCCTGGATCTGAAGTTCCACGACATCCCGAACACGGTGGCGGGCGCGGTGCGGGAGGCGACCCGGCTCGGCGTCTTCATGCTGAACGTGCACGCGTCCGGTGGCATCGCGATGATGCGCGCGGCCTCGGAGGCGGCGGCGAAGGCGGCGGCGGAGTTCAAGGTCCCCCGCCCGCTCTGCCTGGGCGTCACGGTGCTCACGAGCCTCGATCGCCGCGCGCTGGCGACCGAGCTCGGCGTGCACGCCAACGTCCCCTCGCACGTGTTGCGCCTGGCGGACCACGCGCGCGCCGCCGGCCTGGACGGCTGCGTCGCCTCCCCGCAGGAGATCAGCCTCCTGCGCCGGGCGCTCGGCGCCCGCTGGGTCATCGTGACGCCGGGCATCCGGCCCGCCGCCGCCGACGACGACCAGGCGC
>CAYQQT010000043.1:0-12996 GCA_964419375.1 uncultured bacterium | reverse complement strand
GTGCGGGCACGAGCCGCCGTAGGTGTCCACGATGATCTTGCGGCCGGTGAGGCCGGTGTCGCCCATGGGCCCACCCGTCACGAAGCGGCCCGTCGGGTTCACGTGGAAGGTGCACGTCCTGGCGTCGATGAGATGGGCGGGGATCGTGGGCAGGATGACCTGCTCGATGATGTCCTTGCGGAGCTGCTCCGTCGTCACGTCCTGCGCGTGCTGCGTGGAGATGACCACCGTCTCCACCGACGTGGGCGTGCCGTCAACGTACTTGATCGTGACCTGCGACTTGCCGTCCGGACGCAGGTAGTCGAGCGCGTGCGACTTGCGGCGCTCCGCGAGGCGCTGCGCGAGCTTGTGGGCGAGCATGATCGGTAGCGGCATCAGCTCGTCCGTCTCCGTGCACGCGTAGCCGAACATCAGCCCCTGGTCACCGGCGCCGAGGGCGTCCACGCCCATGGCGATGTCGGACGACTGCTCGTCGATGGCGGCGATGACACCGCACGTCTCGTAGTCGAAGCCGAACTTCGCGCGCGTGTAGCCGATCTCCTTGATGGTCTCGCGCGCGATGCGCGGGATGTCCACGTAACAGTTGGTGGTGATCTCGCCCGCCACCACCACGAGGCCGGTGGTGAGCAGTGTCTCGCACGCCACCCGGCCCGTCGGATCCTGCTTGATAACCGCGTCCAGCACCGCATCGGAAATCTGGTCCGCGATCTTGTCGGGGTGACCCTCGGTCACCGACTCCGACGTGAACAGATACTCATCCCGCGCCATCGGCATCCTCCAAGGTAAAGTCGGCGTCACTGTAACACGGCCGCTCGCGACGCCTCAAGGCGAGACCGTCGATCGCAGGCGCCGCTTCAGCTCGTCGAGCCGCGGCACCGTCCACGGGTCGATCCCGCGCAGCACCGCGAGGTAGTAGCTGGTCCACTGCCCCAGGTAGGCGAGCGACAGCAGCCGCGTGAGCCGCGCGCGGCCGCGCGCCCACGTCTCGCTCACGCCACCCGCGGCGGGGCCGATGATGTCGCGGAGCAGTTGGAAGCGGAGCGCGATCTCCGCGGGCTCTCCCTCCTCGCGCAGGAGCAGCGCGTGAAGGCGGGCGGCGGCGGGCGGCCGCCACGCCTCGATCTCGTTGTGGTTCATCTCCGGCAGCGCTCCCGCGAGGGCGAACGTCTTGGCGTTCTCTTCCAGGTCCGTCTTCCAGCGGTAGGCGACCGGGCCCGTGACGGGGCCGCCGTAGACGGCGGGAAGCCGGTCTCCGATGGCGAGCGCGAGCCGCTTGGCCTCGTTCGAGGCCGCCGGGCGCGTGGGCCCCAGCTCCGCCGCCAACGCTTCGAGGACGTCGAGGGCCTCCTCGACGTCGGCGTCGCTCGCCACCTCGGCGCCGCACCCGGCGAGGACTCTCAGCGTGGGCAGGAAGAGATAGCCGAGCGCCATGCGCGGCATCAGACCCGCGGGCAGCGTGACGCGCGGCAGGCGGTGGCGCTCGGCGAGCGCGGCGAGGCGGCCACCGGCCGTGAGCGCGACCACCGGTGTTTTGCGTGAGAGAGCGACGTCCACCGCGCTCAGCACCTCTTCCGTGTCACCCGAATACGAGGAGGCGAGCACGAGGGCGTGTGGACCCGCCGCCGCGGGCAGTCCGTAGCCGCGATGCACGATGACGGGCACGTCGAGCGTGTCGGCGGCACACGTGGCGAGGAGATCGCCACCGGCGGCCGAGCCGCCCATCCCCGCCACCACGATCACGCGCGGGCGCGCCTGCGGCCCCGCCGGCGTGGGGCGCAAGGTGCGCGCCTGCCGGCACTGGCGCGGGAACTCGGCGAGCACACCGCGCGTGTCGAAGGGATCCGCGGCCGCGAGGCGCTGGGGATCGTCGAGCATCACCGGCTGGCCACCGTGATCTCCGTCCACACGTCGCCGCCCGCCGATCGTCCGTCCAGCGACCACGTGACGAGCAGCGCGATCCCCTGGTAGATCCGCTCGAAGCCCGTCTCGGACACGGAGACGGTCTCCACCGGACCCCACGCGACCTCGGCGCCGTCGCTCCACGCCAGGCGCGCGTCGACGCCGATCCATTCGTCCGTGAGCGTGACGGCGCGCGCCTCCTGCGTGCGGCCCCGGCTGCCGAGCGACGGCCGGCCGGGCAACGAGAGGTAGCGGCCGAGGGCGTCGCCCGCGGTGAGCGCGAGGTTCCACTGCACCGCGAAGCGCCCCCGCTGCGAAGCCTCGACGCGATACTCGGCGCGCACGGTGGCGCCGCGCACGACGACCCGCTTCACGACGCCGCCGGCGGCGGCGAAGGCGACGGCGACCCCACCCTCGCCCTCCTGCACGTCGAAGCGTGGTCGCGCGGTGGGGAAGGCGTTGCCGCCCAGCCACGGGGCGACCGCATCGAGAGGGGCGCCGGCGGGGAAGAGACCGTCCAGCAGCGAGGCACGGCGGCACGCGTCGTAGCCGAGGAGCGTGTCGAGCCCGGCCTCCTTCGAGACGTGGGCCTCATGGATCGTGCGCGCGCCGGCGCCGGTCTCCGCAAGACGGTGGCGGCGCACCTGGTCGTGGTACGCCTCCGGCCGGCGCGTCATCACGTCCGCGAGGTCGAGCGTCCGCGGCAGGTAGGCGATCTCGGTGAGCGCGCCCCCGAGCGCGGGATCGATGGTGAGCGCAAGCTCGGGAGTGCGCACGAGGATCTCGTCGCGGCCGTCGCCGTTGGCATCGACGACACGCGCCGTGGTTGCCGTGAGGGTGGGCAACCACTCGTCCAGCAGCCGCTCGGCCTCGAGCAGCGAGGACTTCACGGCCCGGCGCAGGTGCGGCAGGTAGCAGCCGCCGAAGACGCCGTGCCAGTAGGCATCGTTGGCCTGTCCGCGCCACAGCGCTTCGCGCGCGGCGGCGAGCGTGGGCGTGCCCGGCCGCACCGCGAGCGCGCTCTCGATCGCGCGCGACAGCCGCAGCATCTTCCAGTAGACGTCGGCGACCTCGGGGTACTTGACGAGGAACGCGCGCCAGAACCCACCCCGCAACAGGGCGGTGATCCGGGCGCCGCCCGCGAGCGGCCCGAGCTCGCGCCGCGCCGCCTCCAGGGCCTGCCCCGCTTCGGCCGGCAGCGACCAGTCCCCCATCTCCTGGTACGAGGCGGTGGGCAGGTAGACGCGCCCCGCGGGCGGCAGCCGGTCCACCACGTCGGAGAACGTCGTCATCGTGAGCCACGGGGTGGAGAGAATGCGATCGAAGAACGTGTCGAGCCAGCCCTGCCCGTAGACGTGGTCGTAGGTGCCCGGCCACGCGCCGAACTTCTCACCGTCGTCGACGACGGTGAGCACGCCCGCCTCGCGGCGTGAGCCGAGGTACTCGATCGTCTTGCTCACGTCCGCGAAGGGGATGAGGTAGCGCAGCCGCTGGCTGATGGGAAAGACGGCCAGCGTCGTCCCCTGCTCCTCCGTCACGTAATAGCCGGCGAGCGCCTCCGGATCGAGCCCGGCGAGCGCGAAGTGGCTGTCGTCGACGAGCACGTACTCCACCCCCGCCTCGCGCAGCGCGCGCGGCAGGTGCGGCTCCCACACACGCTCGGCGAGCCACATGCCGCGCGGGCGCACGCCGAACTCCGTGTGCAGGAAGGCGGTGAGCCGCTCGATCTGCCCCCGCTTGTCGGCGTCGGGCAGGATGGCGAGGATGGGCTCGTAGAAGCCGCCCGTGAGCAATTCGACCTGGCCCGCCGACACCACGGCTCCCAGCAGATCGAAGGTGTCGCGGGCGTGCTCGCGCAGCCACAGGAGCAGGCTGCCCGTGCAGTGCACGGTGAGTCGCACTTCCGGGCGCGCCCGCACGCGCTCCAGCAGCGGCCGGTACGCGCGCGCCGTGGTCTCGGCGAGCACGGAGTCGAAGTTGCCGATGGGCTGGTGGTTGTGAATGCCGAAGCAGAACGCGAGCGGACCCTGCGTCACGGAGGTGGCCGGCTACTCCCGGTCGAGGTCCCGGTGCACGATGGTGGAGGCAAAGCCCTTGCTGTCGATGAACGGCTTGAGCGCTTCCACGAGCGCGACGGAGCGATGGCGGCCGCCCGTGCACCCGATGGCGACCGTCAGGTAGGCCTTGCCCTCCCGCTGGTAGGCGGGCAACACGAAGCCGAGGAAGTCCTCGAGGCGGCGCTGCAGCTCGTGGCTCTCCTCGTGCTTGAAGACGAAGTCGCGCACGGGGGCGTCGCGGCCGTCGAAGGCGCGCAGGCTGTCCACGAAGTGCGGGTTGGGCAGAAAGCGCACGTCGAAGACGAGGTCGGCATCGAAGGGGACGCCGTGCTTGAAGCCGAAGGAGACGAGGGTGACGGCGAGGCCGGGGCGCGACTTCGGGTTGACGTAGGCCTCGATGAGCAGGTCCTTGAACTGGTGCACGGTGAGCCCGGAGGTGTCCACGATGCGGTCGGCCACCTCGCGCATGTGCGACATCGCCTTGCGCTCGCTGCGGATGCCGTCGAGCACGTTGCCGTCGGGCGCCAGCGGGTGCCGACGGCGCGTCTCCGAGTAGCGGCGAACGAGCGCCTCCTCGCTCGCTTCGAGGAAGAGGACTTCCACCGGGTGGCCGCGCTTGCGCAGCTCGCCGAGGGCCTCCAGCAGATGGAACAGGTACTCACCTTCCCGCACGTCCACGCCGAGCGCGACGCGATGAACCTTCTGCGAGGAGCGCGCGATGAGGTCGGCGAAGGTCGGCATGAGGGTCGTGGGCAGGTTGTCCACGCAGAAGAAGCCCATGTCCTCGAAGCACTTGATGGCGTAGCTCTTCCCCGCCCCGCTGAGGCCGGTGATGACGACGAAGGAGACGGGCGACGGCATGGTGCCGCGGGCCGGCTACCGCCTCACCGCCGCCGGGGCGCGAGCCGGCGCTGGTGGGAGGGCAGGATGCCGAGCTCCTCCCTGTACTTCGCCACCGTCCGGCGCGCAATGGTGAGCGCGCGCCCCTTGAGGATGAGCGCCACCTCCTGGTCGGAGAGCGGCTTGGAGGGATCCTCGTTGGCGAGGAGATCCTGGATCATCTTCTTCACCGACACCGACGACACCATCTCGCCGTCGCCGGAGGCGATGCCGCTGTGGAAGAAGTACTTGAGCTCGAACAGCCCCTGCGGCGTCTCCACGTACTTGTTGGTGGTGACGCGGCTGATGGTGGACTCGTGCATGCCGATGTCCTCGCCCACGTCGCGCAGCGACAGCGGGCGCAGGTAGGGCAGGCCCTTGTCGAGAAACTCCTTCTGGAACTTCACGATGGACTGCGTGACCCGGCGCAGCGTGCGCTGTCGCTGGTCCACGGACTTGATGAGCCACACCGCCGAGCGCAGCTTCTGCTCGACGTACTGGCGCGCCTCGTCGCCCGAGGAGCGCAGCAGCGAGCGGTAGAGCGCGTTCACGCGCAGGCGCGGGATGCCGTCCTCGTTGAGCACCACCACGTACTCGTTGCCCATCTTGTGCACGACCACGTCGGGCACGATGTAGCGCGAATCGGCGCCGCCGAAGCGCCGGCCCGGCTTGGGCTCCAGGCCCATGATCTCTTCCACCGACTCCATCACCCGGTCGAGGGGCAGCTTGAGCGCGCGCGCGATGTCGGGATAGCGGCGGCGGCTGAGGTCATCGAAGTGGTCCTCGACGATCTCCACCGACACCGGATCGGGGTTGGGATCGACCTTGAGCTGGATGAGCAGGCACTCCTGGATGTTGCGCGCGGCCACGCCGGGCGGATCGAAGCCCTGCACGAGGGTGAGCGCGCGCTGCGCGTCCTCCACCGTCACCGAGCAGCGCGTGGCGATCTCGTTGAGATCGGCGCGCAGGTAGCCGTCCTCGTCGATGTTGCCGATGATCTCGTTGCCGATCTTGCGCAGCACGGGATCCTCGGTGCCGAAGCGCAATTGCTCGTCGAGGTGGTCCGAGAGCGACGACACCGAGCGCACCATGTTCTCGAAGGGCAGGTCCTCGCGGTCCTCCTGCGCCACCAGCGAGCGCTCCTCGTGGTCGTCGAACATGACGGCGTTGAGGTCGAAGGGCAGGTCGTCCGTCTGCCGCTCGCTCGGGGGCGGCTCCGCCGCCAGCGGCTCCGCCGCCGCCACCGTGGGCACGTCGGGCGCCGCCTGGCCGTCGGGGGCGTCGCTGGTCTCGGGCGCCATCTCCTCGAGGAGCGGATTCTCCAGCAGCTCCTTCTGCACGACTTCCTGGAGCTCGAGGGTCGACAACTGCAGCAGCTGGATGGCCTGCTGCAGGAGCGGGGTCATCACCACCCGCTGGCTCTGCCGGAGCGAAAGTCGCGTCTCCATTGCCATGGATGTTTACCTTGCCCGGACTACAGGGCGAACTTCTCGCCGAGGTAGATCTCGCGGGCGATAGGATTATTGGCGATCTCGTGCGCGGTACCCGAGACGAGGATGCGGCCGTCGTAGAGGATGTAGGCACGGTCGGTGATCGCAAGCGTCTCCCGCACGTTGTGATCCGTGATGAGGATGCCGATGCCCCGCTCGCGCAGGCGTCCCACGATCTCCTGGATGTCGCCGATGGCGATGGGGTCGATGCCCGTGAAAGGCTCGTCGAGCAGCAGGTACTGCGGATTGGTGACGAGGGCGCGCGTGATCTCCAGCCGCCGCCGCTCGCCGCCCGACAGCGTATAGGCCGGATAGGGCGCGAGCGCGGTGAGGTCCAGCTCCGCCAGCAGCTCGCGGGCCCGCGCGCGCCGCTGGCCGCCGGACAGATCCTGCGTCTCGAGGATGGCGAGCAGATTCTCCTCCACCGTGAGCTTGCGGAAGACGGACGACTCCTGCGGCAGGTAGCCGATGCCGAGCCGGCAGCGCTGGTACATCGGCAGCGACGTGATCTCCTGGCCCTCGAGGAAGATCCGCCCGCCCTCCGTGGGCAGCAGGCCCACCATCATGTAGAAGGACGTCGTCTTGCCGGCGCCGTTGGGGCCGAGGAGGCCGACCACCTCGCCGCGCTGAATGTCGAGCGAGACGTTGTCGACGACCTTGCGGGTCTTGAACCACTTCTGCAGACCCTGGGCGACCAAGCCTTCCATGACGTCAGTTGTTGCACGGAGCGGCGGCGGTTTTGAGGGCGGGCTGGCCGTCCTTCTTCTCGTCCTTGGGATAGAAGACGGCCTTCACGCGCTCCTGCGTGCCGCCCTGCACCAGCGACCGGTCCTGGGACAGGAAGATCGTGATGGTCTCGCCGCTCACGACGTTGTCGTCCTGCCACACGCGCGCGTTGCCGATGAGGACCATGCGCTGGTCGAGGTCGGTATACTCCGCGCGGCGCGCGGTGCCCGTGCGGCAGTCGTGCGTGATGATGCGCACGCTGCCGGTGGAGACGATCCTCAGGATCTGGTCGCCCTTTTCGTCGAGATAGACCTCCATGCGGTCGGCGTACTGCACGGAGTTGTTCTGGCGGGCCACCACGTTGCCCGAGAAGATGACGAGGCTCTCCTTGCCGAAGCGCTCCATCTTGTCCGCGTCCACCGTGACGGGCGCGCGATCGTCCTTGGCCTTGGCGGCGGGCGCGGCGGGCGCGGGCGCGCGTGGGGCCTGCGCGGAGGCGGTGGCGGCAACGGCGAGGGCGAGCGCCGTCGCGAAGGCGACGGACAGCCTCACCGGCGCGCCCTCGCCACGAAGGTGGCGTGCACGCGGCCGTTGACGGTCGTCGTCTCCTCGTCCATCAGCACCTGAAGGCCGGTGCCCTTCACCACGGAGCCGTCGCGCGAGAGGGTGACGGGGGCATCGGTCCACATGCGCTTGTCGTCGGCGTCCCAGCGCATCACGGTCGTCTCCAGGCGCATGCCGTCGCTCGAGGTGAGCACGACACCGCCGCGGATCTCGACGTTCTTCGTCTGCTGGTGCAGGTCGCCTTCCTCGCCCACGATCGTCCAGGAGCGGTCCTTCTGGTACACCTGCACCGCGAGGTTGCGCAGATTCGTCCGCCCCTCCTTCTCGTACATCAGCGCCTGCTCTGCTTTCAGCCGCCACCGCACGCCTCGCGTCTCTTCTTCGAGATCGACTTCCTTGATCCGGAGATCGGCGGTGCTGGCAGGTGAGGCGTCGACCGACTCGAACCGGTTCGCCCGGCTCTTGGCGATCAGCGTGCCCGCCACGAGCACGACGAAGAGGACGACGATGGCAAGGATGCCTCGGGCTAAGTTGCGCATGTGCAATTTCGGTACCAGCCTATCACGCCCGCAAACCCCACGGGAAGTGAAACCGCGTCCTGCGCCCTACACGATCTTCGCGCGCAGGATGTCGTGCAGATGGACGATGCCGGCCGGGCGCCGGTCGGCATCGACGATCACGAGGCTCGTAATCGCCCACGCCTCCATCACCTCGAGGGCTTTGGCGGCGAGGTCGTCGGCGGCGATGACCTTCGGCTCCCGCGAGGCGACGTCGCCCGCGCGCAGCCCGTCGAGCGCCCCGTCGCGCAGGTGAAGGCGGCGCAGATCGCCGTCCGTGATGATGCCGGCCAGGCGCCCCCCCTCGTCCACGACGGTGGTCATGCCGAAGCGCTTGCGCGTCATCTCGACCACGACGTCCTTCAGCGCGGCCTCCTGCCCCACCACCGGCACCGCCTCCCCCGTGTGCATGAGGTCGGCGACGCGGAAGAGCGCGCGCCAGCCGAGGGTGCCGCGCGGATGCAGCGCCGCGTAGTCTTCGGGCCGCAGCCCGCGCAGCTCGAGCAGCGCCATGGCGAGGGCGTCGCCGGCCGCGAGCGCGGCCGTCGTGGACGAGGTGGGCGCGAGGTTCATCGGGCACGCCTCTTCGGGCACGCCCACGTCGAGGACCACGTCGCACTGGCGCGCGAGCGTCGACTGCGCATTGCCGGTGAGCAGCACGATGCGCACGCCAAGCCGCTTGAGCGGGGGCAGGATGGCGAGCACCTCGTCCGTCTCGCCCGAGTTCGACAACGCGAGCACCACGTCGCCGCGCGCGAGCATGCCGAGATCCCCGTGCACGCCCTCGGCGGGGTGCAGGAAATACGCGGGCGTGCCCGTGGACGCGAGGGTGGCGGCGATCTTGCGGCCGATGATGCCGGACTTGCCGATGCCGGTGACGATGATGCGCCCCGCGCATCCACGGAGGAGGTCGATGGCGTGCTCGAACCGCTCGTCCATCTTCGGGATGAGGCCGAGGATGGCATCCGCCTCCAGGCGCAGCACCCGCTCGGCGATGCGGCGCAGGTCGCGGTGGCGCTCGGCCCCGCCCGCGCTCACGATCGCAGCGCTCCGTCGATGGCGGCCAGCTCGTCCAGCAGGCGGGGCAGGTCGTCGATCCGCAGCATGTTCGGCCCGTCGGAGAGCGGCCGGCCGTCGGGCAGCGTGCGGTCGGGATCCTCGTGCATCTCCAAGAAGAGGGCGTCGATGCCCACCGCCACCGCCGCCCGCGCGAGGGCGGGCACGTACTTGCGCTCGCCGCCCGACCGGTCGCCCATGCCGCCCGGCAGCTGCACGGAATGCGTGGCGTCGAAGACGACGGGGAATCCGAGCGCGCGCATGTCGACGAGGCCGCGCATGTCGACGACGAGGTTGTGATAGCCGAACGACGTGCCGCGCTCGGTGAGGAGCACCGAGGCGTTGCCGGCGGAGGTGATCTTGTCCGCCACGTTCTTCATGTCGGCGGCGGCGAGGAACTGGCCCTTCTTGACGTTCACGGGCTTGCCGGTGCGCGCGGCGGCCACGAGCAGATCGGTCTGCCGGCACAGGAAGGCGGGAATCTGCAGCACGTCGAGCACCTCGGCGGCGGGCCCCACCTCCGACACGTCGTGCACGTCGGAGAGCACCGGCACGCCCACCGTCGCCGCCACCTTCCTCAAGATGCGCAGCCCTTCGGTGAGGCCGGGCCCCCGGTAGGCATTCACCGAGGAGCGGTTGGCCTTGTCATACGAGGACTTGTAGATGAAGGGCACGCGATGCTCGGCGGCGATGGCGGCAAGGCGCTCCGCCGTCATCAGCGCATGCTTCTCACTCTCGATCGCGCACGGACCGCCGATGAGCACGAGCGGCCGCCCGCCGCCGACGGTCACGGGGCCGATCCGCACCTCGCGCGTGGACGCTAGCGGGATTGTGCGTACTCCAGGCAGGCTTCGATGAAGCCGGCGAACAGCGGGTGGGGCTCCCAGGGCCGGGAGCGGAACTCGGGATGGAACTGGCCGGCCACGAAATACGGATGGTCGGGGAGCTCGATGAGCTCCACGAGCTGCTTTTCCGCCCACAGGCCCGACACCCGCAGGCCGTTCTTCTCGAGCTTCGCGAGGTACTCGTTGTTCACCTCGTAGCGGTGGCGGTGGCGCTCCTGGATGATCCCCTGCCCGTACAGCCGCGACACGCGGGTGCCTTCGGTGAGGAGGATCGGGTAGAGGCCCAGGCGCATGGTGCCGCCCTTGTCGTTCACCGTGCGCTGCTCGGGAAGGAGGTCGATCACCGGGTGCGGGGTGTCGGGCGCGAACTCCGAGGAGTTGGCGCCGGTGAGGCCGCAGATGTTGCGCGCATACTCGATGACGGCGCACTGCATGCCGAGGCAGATGCCGAAGAAGGGCAGCTTCTGCTCGCGGGCGTAGCGCACGGCGTCGATCTTGCCCTCGATGCCGCGGTCGCCGAAGCCGCCCGGCACGAGGATCCCGTTCACGCCCGCGAAGTGGGCGGCGGCGCCGTCGCGCTCGATGTGCTCGGCGTCCACCCAGAGCACGTCCACCTTCGCCTCGTTGGCGATGCCGCCGTGGGCGAGCGCCTCGGACAGGCTCTTGTAGGAGTCCTTGAGATCGATGTACTTGCCCACCACCGCGATGCGCGTGGTGGCCTTGGGCGCCTTCACGCGCCGCACCACTTCCTCCCAGCGGGAGAGGTCGATGGGCCGCGGCTCGAGGCCGAGGTGCTTGACGACGATCTCGTCGAGGCCTTCCCGGTGGAAGACGAGCGGCACCTCGTAGATGCTGTCCACGTCCTTGGCGGTGATGACGGCCTCCTCGTCGACGTCGCAGAAGAGCGCGATCTTCGACTTGATGCCGGGGGGCAGATAGCGGTCGGTGCGGCAGAGGAGGATCTCGGGCTGGATCCCGATCGCGCGCAGCTCTTTCACCGAGTGCTGCGTGGCCTTCGTCTTCAGCTCGGAGGCCGCCTGCATGTAGGGCACCAGCGTGAGGTGGACGTAGAGGACGTTCTCCTTGCCGACGTCCTTCTTCATCTGGCGGATCGCCTCCAGGAAGGGCAGGCTCTCGATGTCGCCCACGGTGCCGCCGATCTCCACGATGAGCACGTCGGTATCGTGTGCCACCCGGCGGATGGAGGCCTTGATCTCGTCCGTGATGTGCGGGATCACCTGCACGGTGCGGCCGAGATAGTCTCCGCGCCGCTCCTTCTGGATCACCGAGAAGTACACCTTGCCGGTGGTGACGTTGTGGTCGCGGGTCATCCGCGCCGAGGTGAAGCGCTCGTAGTGGCCGAGGTCGAGGTCGGTCTCGCCGCCGTCGTCGGTGACGAAGACCTCGCCGTGCTGGTACGGGCTCATCGTGCCCGCGTCGACGTTGATGTACGGATCCATCTTCTGCAACGCCACGCGGAACCCCCGCGCTTCCAGAAGTGAGCCGATGGACGCCGCCGCGAGGCCTTTGCCCAGCGAGGACACGACGCCGCCGGTCACGAAGATGTATTTCGGGGTCAAATCATCCCTCCCTTTCGCCGTCCGAGTGCCGTTCGCTCACCCATGAACGAACATAATCGATTTCCGCCGCCCGATCCGCGATTTCCCCCCCCCGCCGCCGCCCGCGGATCCCGTCGAGGACCGTGCCCACCGCCGGCCCGCGCGGGACGCCCAGCTCGATCAGCTCGTCGCCCCGCAGCTCGCCCCTCTCCGCCCTCATCCCCGCCATGTGGGCATTGAGTTGCGCGCGTACGCCGGGATCGCCGGTGAGGTGGAGGGCGGCGAGCTCCAAGGGCGTGAGCGGGCGGGGCTTTACTGCAGGGCTTGCTGTAGTGCGACCGGCGACCGGGCGGGGGTCTCCCGTAGTGCGACCGGGCGCGATGCTGGCGTTTCCCGTAGTGCGACCGCCGATTGTTGAAGAATGGGGGGGCGTAGAACGCCCCCCCATTTCCCCCCCGGCGCGCGACGATAGTCGGCTATCTTCGCCGAGCGCCTGCAGCAGGCGGGCGAGGGGTTCGCCGCGCAGCGCGAGGCGGGCGAGCCAGGCGGTGGCGACGGCGGGGGGCTGGTCGGCGACGAGGGCCACGAGCGCGAGGGGGAATGCGGGCGCGGCGAGTCCGTGCGCGGCCGTCCACGCCAGCGTCTCGTCGAAGGCGGCCACTGCGCGCGCGGTGCGGCGGGTGAACCGGTAGCGCGGATCGACGATGCGAAAGACGCCCGCGCGACCGAGACGGGCGAGCGCGACGGCGGGCCTGGCATCCGCCACCACCCGCTCGAGCTCGGCGGCCAGACGCTGGCCCGAGAGCGCCGGATACGGCGCCAGCTCCACGGCGAGCGCCTGACACTGTACCGTCCACGCATCAAGATTAAAGTCGAGCCGGGCGGCGTAGCGCGCGCCCCGCATCATGCGCGTAGGATCTTCCACGAACGACAGCGGGTGCAGCACCCGCAGACGCCGATGCGACAGATCGTGGATGCCGCCGAGGGGGTCGAGGAGCGGCCACTCCCCGCCGAGCGCCGCCGCCATCGCGTTCACCGCGAAGTCCCGCCGTCGCAGGTCCTGCTCGATGGTGGCCGGCATCACGCGCGGCAACGCGCCCGGGCTTTCGTAGCGCTCCGAGCGCGCGGTGACGACGTCGATCCGCACGTCCGCGGGCGTGGTGACGGAGGCGGTGAGAAAGCGCTCGTGCTCGACGAGTGTGCCCTGAAGCTCGCTCGCGAGCGCGCGCGCGACCGCCGGCCCGTCGCCCTCGACGACGACGTCGAGGTCGTGCGCGGCGGCGGCGTGCGCTCGCCATGCGTCGCGCACGATGCCACCCGCCACGAACGCGCGCGCCCCCACCGCTTCCGCGAGCCGGCCCGCT
>CAYQQT010000042.1:10895-13216 GCA_964419375.1 uncultured bacterium | reverse complement strand
CGCCACGGCTTTGCCGGGGCGCTGCCGAGCGTCCGGGGGGCTTGGGGGGCCCGTCGAGGCCCCCCATCTCAAATAGCCAGGCGGTAGCCGACGCCGGGCTCCGTGGTCAGGTAGCGGGGGCGCGCGGGCTCGGCCTCCAGCTTGTGGCGCAGGTGCCCCATGTAGACGCGAACGTAGTGCGGCTGGTCCGTATGGCTCGGTCCCCATACCTCGCGGAGCAATTGCTGGTGGGTGACGACTTTCCCCGCGTACCGGATGAGCGTGGTGAGCAGCTTGTACTCGATCGGCGTGAGGCGCACCTCGGCGCCGTCGACGTGAACGTGCCGCCGCAGGAGATCGACGGTGATGCCGCCCACCGTGAAGGTGGCCTCGGCCCCTTCGTGCGACACCCCCGCCACGTGCCGGAGCGCGACGCGAATGCGGGCGAGGAGCTCGCCCGCGCTGAAGGGCTTGCTCACGTAATCGTCGGCGCCGGCGTCGAGCGCCGTCACCTTGTCCCGCTCCTGCCCCCGGGCGGAGAGGACGATGATCGGCACGTCCGTCCATTCGCGCAGCCGGCGGATCACCTCGAGGCCGTCCATGTCCGGCAAGCCGAGATCGACCACGATGACCTCCGGCTGACGCGAAGCGGCTTCGATCAGCCCTGCTCCGCCGGTGCCGGCCTCGAAGAGACGGTAGCCCTGGCCGGTGAGCGTGGCGCGCAGAAAGCGGCGGATCTCGGGCTCGTCCTCGATGAGCACGATGACGGGCTCAGGCATCGCCCGGCACCGGCACCGGCGGGCTCTCCGGCAGCGGCAGCGTGAAGAAAAAGGCGACGCCGGCGCCGGGCAGATTCTGAGCCCAGATGCGCCCGCCGTGCGCCTCCACGATGCCGCGGCAGATGGCCAGGCCCAGGCCGGCGCCACGCGGGCCGTCGGTGGCCACGCGGTAGAACTTCTCGAACACCCGGTCCTCGTGACCGGGCGGCAGCCCGGGCCCGCCGTCCGCCACTTCCACGAACACGTTGGGGTGGCTCGACGTCACCACGATGCGGATGGGGCTGCCGGGCGGCGTGTACTTGATCGCGTTGTCGAGGAGGTTGACGAACACCTGCTCCACGAGCACGTCGTCGATAGCGACGAGCGGAAGGTCGTCCGGGATCGTGGCCGCCACACGCCGGCTGCCGAGGGCGCTGCCGAGCCGGCCCAGTGCCGCGCCCACCACTTCCTCCAGCGGGTGCCACTCGCGACGGAGGTGGACCGCGCCCGATTCCAGCCGCGTCATCTCGAGCAGGTTCTGCACCAGCCGATTCAGGCGCTCGGCCTCCTGGCGCACGGACTCGAGCAGCTCGTGCCGCGTCCGGTCACTGAGGTGCCCGCTGGTGTCGAGCATGGCAGTGGCGGCGCCCGTGATGGCGGCGAGCGGTGTCCTCAAGTCGTGGGAGACGGATGCGAGCAGGGAGCTGCGCAGCCGCTCGCTCTCGGCGCGGACGCGGGCTTCCTGCGCCTCGTCGGCCAGGCGCGCGCGCTCGAGGGCCAGCGCGGTCTGGGTCACGAAGGCGTCGAGCTGGCGCACCGTGTCCTCCGAGAGCGCATGACCGCGAGCCGGCTGAACGGCCACGACGCCGAGCGGCGCGCGGTGACCGAGCAGCGGCAGGTACATCGCACGGGCGGCGCCCGACGTCGCCGTCCCGAGGCCTGCCCGCTCGCCGTGGTCGAGCACCCACCGCGCCAGCTCGCGGTCGTTGTCGGCCACCGTGAAGCCGGCGGGACCGCTCACGCCCAGCGCGCCATTGTCGGCGGGCAGGAGGACGGCGACGTCGGCGCCGAAGACGGCCTTGATGTGCCGCGCGGCCGCGGCCACGAGATCCGGCACCGCGAGCGTCTGCGCAAGCTCCCGGCTCATCGCGTAGAGGGCGGCGGTCCGCTGCTCGCGCTGTCGCGCCGCGTCCGCCTGCTGCCGGACGCGGACGGTGAGGCCACCGATGACGAGGCCGACGACGAGCATCACGCCGAAGGTGAGGACGTACTGCGTGTCGGCGACGGCGAACGTGAAGTACGGCGGCACGAAGAAGAAGTCGAAGGCGGCCACGCTGCAGAAGGTCGCGAACACCGACGGGCCCCGCCCGTAGCGGGCCGCGATGACCACCACCGCGAGCAGATACGCCATGATGAGGTTGGCCGTCTCGAGCAACGGAAACATCAGCCACGCGATGCCGGTGGCCACCACGACCGCCGCCGCCGCCGCCGTGTACGTCCGCGCGCCGGCGGCAGGCGGCGCCTCCGCGACGACGGCTGTGTCCGCGTGCTCCCTCACACCCGGCAGTGTAGCGTGCTTACCCG
>CAYQQT010000042.1:0-10795 GCA_964419375.1 uncultured bacterium | reverse complement strand
ACGACGGCTGTGTCCGCGTGCTCCCTCACACCCGGCAGTGTAGCGTGCTTACCCGCGCCGGACGGAAACCACGCGCACCCTCACCGTGCGGGCGGCGCAGGCGCACCACTCCGCCTGATCGAGGCGCGCGCCGTTCGCTCGAAGCCACCACATGAGGCCGCCGATCACCATCGCCCCCGCGCCCGCGTCGATCAGAACGCGCACGCCCGGATTGACGGCGCACACGGCCGCCAGCCCGGACGCCGCACCGCCGAGCGCGATCACCGCGTACAGAGCGGTCCATTTCGGCGGTTCGCCGCGGGCGGCGGATCGATGCGGCTGACACACCGGATGAGCCTGACAGAACCGGCGATAAAGGCGGGATCAAGAGGACGGCCGTTCCCGTAAAAAACGTGTAAAAATCGCGGCCCGACGTCGCGACACGACCCTGTGCGCGTACAGTCGTTCGGAACACGACGATGCGCATTGCTCTCATGAAGCGGTGGCTGGTGGGCGCGCCGATGCCACTGGCGCAGGCGCGGCACGAGCGGCTCGGCAAGTCCGTGGCACTCGCGGTCTTCGCCTCCGATCCCCTCTCCTCGGTGGCGTACGCGACGGAGGAGATCCTCCTCGTGCTCGCGCTCGCGGGCGCGGCGGCGTTGAGCTACTCGATTCCGATCGGCGCGGCCATCGCCATCCTCATCGCCGTCGTCATCACGTCGTATCGCCAGACCATCGCCGCGTACCCCAAGGGTGGCGGCGCCTACATCGTGTCCAAGGAAAATCTCGGCATCTACGCCGGCCTCGTGGCGGGCGCCTCGCTGCTCATCGATTACGTCCTCACCGTCGCCGTGAGCGTGGCGGCGGGCGTGGCCGCCATCACGTCGGCCGTCCCCACCCTGCATCCATACCGGGTGTGGATGGGCGTGCTCGCGGTGGTCTTCATCGCGGTGGTCAACCTGCGCGGCATCCGCGAATCGGGCAACCTCTTCGCCGCTCCCACCTATCTCTTCGTCGTGAGCATGCTGGCGATGGTCGTCTACGGGGTCTTCGGCGCCCTGCTCGGCTTCGTGACGGCCGCCCCCTACGTGCCGCACGCGCCCGGCCTCGAGGGCGTGGGCGTGCTCCTGCTGCTGCGAGCCTTCGCGTCCGGCTGCACGGCGCTCACGGGAGTGGAGGCGGTCTCCGACGGGCTGCCGGCGTTCAAGCCACCGGAAGCCCACAACGCGCGCATCGTGATGCTGTGGCTCGGCATCATCTCCGTCACGCTCTTCCTCGGGATCACCTATCTCGCCTACACCATCGGCATCATCCCCAGGGGGGGCGAGACGGTCGTCTCCCAGCTCGCGCGCACCATCTTCGGCTCCGGCGTGCTCTACTACGAGATCCAGCTCGCGACGACCCTCATCCTGCTGCTGGCGGCGAACACGTCGTTCGCGGACTTCCCGCGGCTGGCCTTCTTCCTGGCGCGCGATCGCTATATCCCCCGGCAGTTCGCCAACCAGGGAGACCGCCTCGTGTTCTCCAACGGCATCCTCATCCTGAGCGGGTTCGCCATCCTGCTCCTCATCGTGTTCGAGGGGGAGACGCACGCCCTCATTCCTCTGTACGCGGTGGGCGTCTTCATCTCGTTCACGCTGTCGCAGTCGAGCATGGTGCGCCACTGGCTCACGCTCAAGAACGACGGGTGGTGGTGGCGAGTGTGGATCAGCGGCATCGGGGCGGTGGTTACGGGCGTCGTGATGGTCACCATCGCCGCCACCAAGTTCATGCACGGCGCCTGGATCGTCATCGTCCTCATTCCCACCCTGATCTTCGTGTTTGTCCTCATCCACCGGCACTACGACGAGGTCGCCGCCCAGCTGTCACTGGAGGACATGCCCCGGCCCGTGCCGATGACCAACACCGTGCTCGTGCTCGTGGGCGACCTGCATCGCGGGGTGGTGCGGGCGGTGCAGTACGCGCAGACGCTGTCGCCGGCCGCCAAGGCCGTGTTCGTGGAGACGGACCCGGAGCGCACGAGGCGGCTCGAGGAGAAGTGGGGCCGGTGGGAGATGGGTATCCCGCTCGTCGTGCTCAGCTCGCCGTACCGGTCGCTCCTGAAGCCATTGCTCGACTACGTCGACCGCATCCACGCGGGCGACCCGGACCGTGTCGTGACCATCATCCTTCCCGAGTTCATCCCCGCCCGCTGGTGGCAGCAGATGCTCCACAACCAGACGGCGCTCCTCGTGAAAGGCGCGCTCCTCTTCCGCAACAACGTCGTCGTCACGGATGTGCCATACCTCCTCCGGCGCTAGCGGGGTGCTACACTTCGCCGGAGATGACGGAGCGACGGCCGCGCCGGCACTTTTCGATGATCCGCAACTTTCACCTTGCGGACTTCTTCACCATCGCGAACGGATTCTGCGGCATCGCGGCCGTGTTCGAGGCGATGAAGTTCCTCGCCACCCAAAACCGCCTCCACCTCTACGTGGCCGCCCTCCTCATCCCGCTCGCCCTCGTCTTCGACGTGCTCGACGGTCGCGTCGCGCGGTGGCGGCATAAGTCTTCGCCGATGGGACGTGAGCTGGACTCGTTGGCGGACGTGATCTCCTTCAACGTGGCGCCCGCCGCTATCGCCTTCGCCGCCGGCCTCGACAGCGTGCTCGACCAGGTGATCCTCATGTACTTCGTCGGCTGCGGCGTGAGCCGCCTCGCCCGCTACAACATTACGGCGGAGGCCCTCGCCGCCGACACGGGGAAGGTGAGCTACTTCGAGGGCACGCCGGTCCCCACCAGCCTCATCCCGCTCGCATTGCTGATGCTGGCCTTTCGCCAGGGGGCGCTGTTTCCGGTCCGCTGGCTCGGCGTGAACTTTCATCTCGTCGCGCTGCTGTTCGTGCTCTCGGGCAGCCTGATGATCAGCAAGACCCTCAGGATTCCGAAGCCCTAAGTACCCCGCGCGCCCCGGCCTGCCGTGGTGCGGTGGGCATCGTGCCCTCTCTCACTCGAGCTCGACGGTGAAGGCGCACGCCCCGAGCGTCACGTTCTGCACCGACACATTGTTGATCGAGATGACGAACTTGCTCACCGGGAGCCGTCGGGGCTGCGTCAGCGAGGCCGCCGCGAGCGTGAGCATCACGCAGAATATCGGTCCCTCTCAGTCGACTGCCTGACGAATGCAGCGTGGAGGACGTGCTGTACCATCTGTACGTCCTGCAGCGCGAAGGCCTACGGGGCCTTGGCGGCCTACCGGCGCGCAGAGGTGCGGGACTCCCTCGAACGCCACTTGCGGTACGAGCCGACTCGCGTGCGCAAGAGCCGTATCAAGCGTCTGCGTGGCTTGAGCCAGCCGCAGTATCGGCTCCGGGTTGGGGAGGTACGAATCTTCTATGACGTCACGTCTGAAACCGTCGAAGTCCTCGCGATCGTCACGAAGGCCGAAGCGTCGGGCTGGCTCGCTGAGCACGGGACGCCCGATGCGCCAGGCGGCGCTGGCTGAGGTTAAGGACGATCTGTCGCGATTCCTTCGCTTGGCCGAGTCCGAGGAGATCCTCATCACACGGCATGGAAAGCCGGCTGGTGTCCTCATCGGGTTCGAGAGCGAGGAGGACTGGTTCGACTACCGTCTGGAACATCACCCCGAGTTTCTGCGGCGCGTAGCGGAAGCGCGGAACGCTATCAAAAATGGCCGCGGGGTTCGACTGGAGGATCTACCGTCATAACGAGCGGTCTAACTCCGCACTCGAGCGAACGCGCTTTGCGCGCCGTTCACCGCGAACGTTAGACCCACAAGCGTTTACTGGAGCCGGCTGACAATCGTCTATACACTGTCGAGGTGCGGTTCGAATGGGACCCGCGGAAAGCAGCGGCGAACCTACGCACACATGAGGTCAGTTTCGCTGAGGCGGTGACGGTTCTGGAGGACGAGTTCGGGCTGACTCGCGGAGATCCCGATGTCGTGGAGGAGGAACGCTTCGTGACGTTGGGTCTCAGCAGTCTTGGCAACCCGCTGGTCGTGGTCTACACCTACCGCGAGCCGGACATCATCCGGATGATCTCCGCCTGGAAGGCCAACAGGCGCCAGAGGGGAGTTTATGAAAAGGGTCGGAGCTGAGAAATACCGCGACCTCGACTTCTCACGCGCGAAGCGCGGGGCTGTCGTGAAGCCCGAGCCGGGCAAGACAAAGATTTCGATTCGGCTGGACAACGCCGTACTGAGCTACTTCCGGCGCCTCGTGGACACGGCAGGTGGGGGCAACTACCAGACACTCATCAACGACGCCCTGCTGGAGCACGTCCACCGGCAGTCGACGCTTGACGTGGTGAGGCAGGCAGGCAGTCCGAGAGGAGCTCGCTCCCTACGGGGTCAGGCGGGGATCTAACATCGCGCTTCAGCGGGCGCGTCGAGCGCCGCTGAGCACGAGCGTTAGGCGGGCAATCAGAAGGCCGCCGGAGAGCAAATGAAGGTTGAGGAAGTTATCCGGTTTCTGGAGGAAGATGGGGGGTGGCTGGCGCGCACGCGAGGCAGCCATAGACAGTACAGGCATCCGAGCAAACCCGGTACCGTAACGGTGGCCGGGAAGCCGAGTCTTGGAGCTGCCGCCAGGCACATTGAACTCAATACTGAAGCAGGCGTGGTCTTGTTCGCCTGGTGCCCCGAACGCCTCTACTTCAACATCGACCGGGTGGGCAACACGTCGTCCGCGTCGATTCCGCCCGCAATCTACGATGCGGTGCGCGAGGGCGTGATCGACCGCCCGATGCGCATCTTCGCGCCGGGCTTCAGCGCGGGCAGGGAACGGTCAGGCGCCGGAGAGCAGGCCGAAGATGCGGCGCAGCAGCGTCTCGTGGTCCTCGATGTTGTGCGCGAAGATCTGGAGGTCTTTCAGCTCGACGAGATCGACGGTGTGAAAGGGCTCGCCGATGGGGCTGAACGCGATGGACTGGAAGCACGAGCGGCCCGGCACCGGGTGATCGGTGACCAAAATGAACTCCATCTCCGGCCAGTGGCGGCGGGCGAGACGGAAGATCGACGATTCGTGACGCTGGTTCTCGAGAGCGATGAAGGGCTCGACGAAGGGCCGGTACTTGACCTCGACGAGGACGTTGCGCCGATCGGCCCCTTCGCCCGGGGTGGCGAGGAAGTTCGGGCAGAAATCCTCGCGCGCGAACCTCAGCGGGGAGGCGCCGACGGCCTGGTAGGGCTTAAGGTCGAAGCGGGCGCGCCGGAAGATCGACTCTACGAGCGCGGCCCCGATGCGGCTCTTGGTCTCGTAGATCTCCATGGGTGGGGGTCACGGCGCGATCGTCATGACGCAGCCACCCAGGAGCAGCACGCCGATGATGATCAACCGCAGGAGTCCCCCGTCCACGGCCGACTCCACTTGCAAGGGCGGCACCAAGCCTCGAACCCGCGGTTTTACTGCGTGCGCGGATGGCGGCGTGTCCGAACGGCATGAAAGTGTCGGTCAGGCCGTCCCAAGCCCGACGGTCTAGGGGCGGGCGGCGAGGATCATGTAGGTGGCCCGGCCGAGAGCCAGCACCGTCCCGGCGGCGTCGGTCACCCGGGCTTCCCCGAAGGCCAGAGAGCGCCCGCGCTTCACGATGGTGGCCTCGGCGAAGATCTCGTCGCCCCGGGCCGCCCCCAGATAGCTGACGTTGAGATCGACCGTCGTCTGCCCCACCCCGCCCGCCGATTCCGGGTGCAGGGTGCTGAGGGCGCAGCCGACGGAGGCGTCGACGAGAGCGGCGTATACGCCCCCGTGCACGGGGGCGCCGGGCGCGTTACGCAGGTCGTCGCGGACGGCCACGCGCAGGCGCGCCCAGCCGTCCTTGACGTCCACCACTTCGATGCCCAGGTGCTGCCAGAAGCGGTTCTGGCGGGTGCGCTGGCGGGCGAGCGCGAGCAGGTCGTCCGGCATGAGGCCGATGATAGCTCAGCGCTCGCGACGCCCCTTGGGACTGGCGGTGGCATCACCGGTGGACCGCGACTTCAGCCGGTCCACGAGGGCCTGGTACGACTCCGTCTGCACGATCTTGTTGAATTGAGTGCGATAGTTCGACACCAGGCTCACCCCTTCGATGTTCACGTCGTACACGCGCCAGCCCTCGGGCGTCTTCTGCATCCGGTAATCGACGGGGATCTCCGTGCCGGTTTTGCTGACAATGCGGGTCTTCACCACGGTCTGGTCACCCGTCACCTGATCGCCGGCGTACGTGACCTTCTCACCGCCGTACTGCTCGATGCGAGACACGTACGAGCGCTCCAGCAAATCGGTAAAGAGGGCCACGAATTCCTTGCGCTCCGCCGGCGTCCGCGCCGTCCAGTGCGGGCCGAGCGCGCGCTTGGCGGTCTCCTCGAAGTCGAAGATCTGGTTGGCGACTCTGCGAATGACGTCGCGGCGCTCCTCCGCCTTGTCGGGCGTCCGCAGCGCCGGATTTTGGAGAACTTTCAGGACCTCGTCGACGTGGGTCCTCAGCTGGTCGGTCGGCTCACCCGCCTGAGCCGCCGTAGCGAACGCAACGAACAGCACGACTGAGAAGCCGACTTTGAGAGCGGACATAAGGTTTCGCATGGCCGAGATTCCTGCAACCGCGGTGCCACACGCTACGTGACGAGGCCGTTCTGGCGATCCTTCGCCCGTGCCGCCTTCGCCCGCTTGCCGGGGGGCCCGTAACCGCCGCCACCCGCCGACTCCACGAAGAAGACGTCGCCCGGCCTCACGCGCACGCCGACCTCCTTGGTCTTCAGCACGCGGTCTTTTCTGCCCCTGGACTGCAGGCGGTAGCGATGCGGCAACCCATCTTTGCCGCCCAGGATGCCGTAGGAGGGATAGCGGACGCCGTCGCCCGCGGTGTTGGCGACGCCCTCTTCCTTCGTGTCGATGCGCAGGCGCAGCACGGAGCCGACGCCGCCGCGGTGCTGGCCGTCGCCGCCGGAGTTGGGGCGGAACTCGTGATGCTCGAAGGTGAGCGGGAACCGCACCTCCGCCACCTCGATGGAGCCGAACTTGATGCCGCCCGCCGCCTGTCCCTCTCCCGCGGTCTCCCAGCCGTCGCCCGCCACGGAGGCGCCGCCGCCGCCGCGCGCGTGGAACATGTGCCAGATGAACGGCCGCTTCGTGCGCGGGTTGACGCCCTTGATCGCGATGCGAAAGCGCCGCGACCAGCCCGCGAGCACACGGCGGGGGCACGCCGTGGCGAGCGCCTTGATGACGGCCTCCGCCACTTCCTGCGCACAGTGGTTGGTGGCGAGAGTGACGGGCGCGGGCGGGTACGGCCATACCACCGTGCCCTGCTTGAGGATCACCTTCACCGCGCGGAACGTGCCCGCGTTCTTCGGCGTGCGCGGATCGATGAGGTACGCGAGCGCCATGTGCACGGCCGACATCGTGTTCGGCAGCGACGAGTTGATGAAGCCGATGACCTGCGCGTGCGAGTCGGTGAGATCGACGGTGAGGCCGTCGCCTTTCTTGGTGACGGTGGCGCGGATGTGCACGTCCTCGATGCCGTGGCCGTCGTCGTCCAGGATCGCCTCGCCTTTATAAACGCCGTCCTTCCACTCCCGGATGACCGCGCGCGTCTGCTTCTCCGCCCCGTCGAGGATCTCGTCCACCGCCGCCATCACCATCTTGGCGCCGTACTCCTCGCACAACGTGAGCAGGCGCCGCTCACCGACACGCGCGGAGCCGATCATGGCGCGCAGGTCGCCCATGAAGTCGTGCGGGTGGCGCACGTTGGTGGTGATCATCTTCAGCACGTCGTCGCGCAGCTCGCCCTTGTCGTAGAGCTTCAGGGGCGTGATGCGCAGCCCCTCCTGCCAGATCTCCGTCGCTGCCGGGTTGTAGGCGCCGTGGGTGGAGCCGCCGATGTCGCTCTGGTGCGCGCGGTTGATCGACCAGAAGGCGAGCTCGTCGTCCACGAACACGGGCACGAAGGCGGTGAGGTCGGGCAGGTGATTGTTGCCGTGGTACGGATCATTGAGCAGGAACACGTCGCCCGGATGGATGCGGCCGACAAAGGCGTCGCGCACCGACTCCACCGCCCACGGGATGGCGCCCACGTGGATCGGCACGTGCTCGGCCTGCGCCACCAGGCGCGCCTGGCTGTCGCAGATGGCCGTGGAGAAGTCGCGGCTGGAGTTGAGGATCTGCGAGTAGGCGGTGCGCAGCATCGCCTCCCCCATCTCCTCCACGATGGCGGAGAAGCGGTGGGTGAGGACGGAGACGGTGATGGGGTCGATCATGGCCTCACATTATTCCAGAAGCGCCGGAGCGACGCTGCCTTAAGATCGCTACATGAGACTACTGACCCGCCTCCTCCTCGTCGTGTCCATCGCGCTGCTCCTGCCCACCGGCGCGTGGGCGCTGCCCGGCGAGGATGCCTACGTCGAGGGCTACGCCTCCGCCCTGCTCGAGCGCGAGTTCCGGATCACCGCCCCCTCGCTGCGCGTGCAGAACGGCGTCATCATCATCGGCGCCGCCGATCTCGCGGGCGCCGACCGCGCGCGCGTGGTGAGCGCGCTGTCGCAGATCCGCGGCGCCGTGCGCGTCGACGTGGTGGAGGCGGGCGCGGTGGCGCCGCCGCTGCCGACGAAGCCCGGCGAGACCGAGGCGCCGAAGCCGAAGGTGCTCGAGGTGCTCGAGAGCGGCTGGTTCCCCGGCGGCACGCTCTTCGACCCGCTCATCGCCGATCCGCGCTGGCCGCACTTCGGCGCCTCCTACCAGTATTACCTCCAGAGGCGCGGGTTCAAGGACGTGGGGGCGGTGAGCTTCGGCGAGACGATCACGGGCTATCGCACCCGCCTCGGTCCCGGCTGGTGGGAGGCGGGCGTGCAGGCGGGCGTGTTCGCCGTCTTCGATCTCGACGCGGAGTCCAAGGACCTCGTCAACGCCGATTACTTCGTGGGCCTGTTCAACACCTACAAGTATCGGGACTTCACCGCCATGGCGCGGCTCTTCCACCAGAGCAGCCACCTCGGCGACGAGTTCCTCCTGCGTGAGACCAGCACGAACCGTGTGAACCTGAGCTACGAGCAGGTCGATCTCAAGCTCTCGTACCACTTCCTCGACATGTTCCGCATCTACGCCGGCGGCGGCTATCTGTTCGACCAGGAGCCAGCCGGCCTCGATCCGTGGTCCGTGCAGTACGGCGTGGAGTTCCGCAGCCCCTGGCCGGGGCCCACCGCGCGCGTGCGCCCCATCGCCGCCGTCGACATCCAGAACCGGCAGGAGAACGCGTGGCACGCGGACGTGTCCGCGCGCGCGGGCCTGCAGTTCGAAGGCCTGTTCCCGGGGCGCAATTTCCAGATCCTGCTGGAGTACTTCCGCGGCAACTCGCCGAACGGCCAGTTCTACCGGGACAAGGTGGAGTACCTGGGGCTGGGAGTGCACTTCCACTTCTAATGAGTCTCGTGAATCATGGTGACAGGGTTCTACGAGGGTGAGAGCCGTCACCCAGTTGCGCGAGATTCATTAGCTATAGTTAGGTCGCGGCCGAGCGCCGGTGCGGGACGGCGGGGCGCCCTGGACGGGGCCCCGCCGTTCCTATTCGATTCCGCTCTCGCTCTTTAGGGATTACAGACGTGCCCGCCCACCGGCGGCGGCACGTCGGTGATGGCGGTGACGTCGACGGCGTAGATGTCGGCGTAGTCCACGTTCGGTTTCGTCGTCAGTCGACCCTGGTTGTTCTTCTTGAGCTGGCCGAAGTTCGATAGCCAGGCTGCCGAGGCGCCATCGCAATCGCCCCAGTTCGCCGACACCCGGGGCTGGTAGTAGTAGCTGTCGGAAACCGATCGCGAGCGGTGATGAGCCACCCTCAGAACCTGGCCGGTCACGACGTTGACCATGACGATCTCCTGCATATACGGCCGGGTCCACCAGGGTTTCCTGCTGTCCACCACGCGCCCGAAGGTGTCCTCGCCCGATTCGATGGAGATGAACGCCCAGTTCTGCAGCACGCCCCTCGAGACGCCGGAGAAGTGACCGTCGTCGCCCCAGGCGACCGCGAACAGTTTCTTGTTCAACTTCGACTCCCGCTGTTTGTTACGGCCGGCCTCGTCATCGGGGTTGTCGGGGTTGTTAGTCGCCCGCACGGCCTCCAACGGATTCACGTCGACCGCGTAGATCGCGGGCGGCATGTCCTCAAACCCAGGAAACCTGCTGCCGTAGCAGTCGAAGGTGACGAGGTACGTCCTGTCGTTGGCGGCGCTTACGAGGTCCCCGTGGCCGCCGCATAGCGTCCAGAAGAGTTTCCCTGCCCCCCCCAGCATTCCGTTCGTTTTCGTCTGCGTGTCCGCCGGCGGATGGGTGAGCTTGTGCGAGAAATAACCGTCGTCGGTGGAGAGCACGACATAGTCGCCGCGGGGAGCAATGCCGATCCATCCCCCGCCGGGGTCGGCGTCGGTCCCCACAGCGGTGGTGGCATCCACGTCCTGTCCATCATAGAGCTGCTTGGCGTGGTCGTCCCAGACCTTCACGAGACCGTTGACGTTGAGGACCATGTACCGCCCACTGTTGTCGATCCAATCGACGGAGCCACCGAGCCCCCCGAGCGTCACATCGAAGTCTTGCACCAGGTGCTGCCCGCCCTGGAGAACGGGCTTGCCATCGACGTCGATCGAGATCAGGTACTTCATCAGGCGCGTGCCGTCGAAGTAGTACCAAGTGTAGATGTTGGCACCGTCGGGGTAGTTGGGCGCGAAGGAGCCATCGTACCCCTTGTAGTTTCCGGGGACCGCGACGAAAGCGCCGGTCTCGGTGTTGATGACCGTCTTCATCTCCAACCTGTCGAGGTGGTACATCAACTTGCCGTCGGCGCTCCAGAAACCGTT
>CAYQQT010000041.1:4012-13368 GCA_964419375.1 uncultured bacterium | reverse complement strand
CACGCCGGTCGACCGCGACGTGGTCCGGCACGCGCGCCTGGTCGGGAACGCCCTGCGCCACCAGCCGCAGCGTGACCAGCTCCACCGGCTCGTCGGGGCCGGCGCGGTGGCCGTAGGTGCGCTCGTGCTCGGCGCCGAAGGCGTGCTCCAGCCGGGCCTCCGCACCGGCCCCGAGGGGCCCTGGCTCCACCGGCACCGTGAGCTCGAAGGACTGGCCCGCGTAGCGCAGGTCGGCCGAGCGCTGCAGGCGGACCCGGCGGCCCGTGAAACCCTCGCGCGCGAGCTGGGCCTGCGCCTCCGTCTCCATGCGCGCCCACGCCTCGTTCAGCGCCGCGAGGTCGAGCCGCCGCGTGACGCCGCGCCACGTGCGCACGTAGTGATGCCCCACGTCGGAATAGAGGAGGCCGAACGAGGAGAAGAGGCCCGGCGCGGGCGGGACCACCACCCGGCGCATCTCGAGCTGGGCGGCCATGCCGGCGGCGAAGAGTGGCCCGTTGCCGCCGAAGGCGAACAGCGCGTACTCCCGCGGGTCGCGCCCGCGCTCGCTGGAGACGGCCTTGATGGCGCGGATCATGTTGGAGGTGGCGATGAGGTGGGCACCGTAGGCGGCGTGGACCACGGACAGCCCGAGCGGCTGCGCGACCTTCTCCGCGAAGACGTCGTGGGCGCGGGCCGCGTTCAGCTTGAGGGCGCCACCGACGAGGTGCGCCGGATTGAGGTAGCCGAGGATGACGTTGGCGTCGGTGATCGTGGGCTCGCTGCCGCCGAGGTCGTAGCAGATGGGGCCGGGTGCTGCGCCCGCGCTGCGCGGACCGACCTGCAGCGAGCCGCCGGCGTCGATCCACACGATGGAGCCGCCGCCCGCGCCCACCTCGGCGAGGTCGATGGCGGGCACGCGCAGCAGGTAGCCGCTGCCCGTGAGCAGCCGCGAGCCCAGCATGATGCCCCCGCCCACCTGGTACTCCGAGGCCCGGTTGACCTCCCCGTCCTCGACGATCGAGGCCTTGGCCGTGGTGCCGCCCATGTCGAAGGTGACGAGCTTGTCCAGTCCCATGCGCCGGGCGAGGGCCTGCGCGCCGATCACGCCCGCGGCGGGCCCCGATTCGATGATGTGCATGGGCGCGCGCGCGGCGGCCTCGTCGGTCATGACCGCGCCGCTCGATTGCATGATGAGCAGCGGAGCGCTCACCTCGATCTCCTCGAGCCCGCGGCGCAGGGAGCCGAGGTAGCGCTGCACCACCGGCATCACGTAGCTGTTGATCACGGTGGTGGAGGTCCGCTCGTACTCCTTGATCTCCGGCAGCACCTCGGAGCTGACCGACAGCGGCAGGCCGGGACAGCGCCGGCGCACGAGCTCGGCGATGCGCTCCTCGTGCACGGGGTTGGCGTAGGCGTTCAGCAGGCATACGGCGAGCGCCTCGATCCCCTCTGCGAGGAGCCGGTCGAGCGCGCGCTCGACGCCGGCGAGGTCGAGCGGGCGCACCACCTGCCCGCGCGCGCTCACGCGCTCGTCCACCTCCAGCCGCAGGCGGCGCTCCACGAGCGGCACCGGCTTTTCCCAGGTGAGGTCGTACAGGCGCGGCATGCGCAGGCGGCGGATCTCGAGCACGTCGCGGAAGCCCTGCGTCGTGATGAGGCCGGTACGCGCGCCCCGCAGCTCGAGGATGGCGTTGGAGGCGACGGTGGTGCCGTGGATGATCTCGTCCACGCGGTCGCCGGCGAGCCCCGTCTCCTGGAACACCTCGCGCAGCCCTTCCACGATGGCCCGCGCGTAGTCGTCGACGCTCGACGACACCTTCTTGGTGTGGAGCCGGCCGTCGGCGCCGAGCAGCACGATGTCGGTGAAGGTGCCGCCGATGTCGACACCGATGCGAAAGCGCTCCATGGCAGGGCTCCCTCTCCGAGGACGGCCGGCCGATCCTCCGGGCTATGCGAGCATAATAGCCCCCGCATCCAGACTCCGCCGGGGAGGTGCAACCGCGGCATGAAGCGGCTCGAGGGCAAGGTGGCCATCATCACGGGCGGCAACACCGGCATCGGCCGCGCGGTGGCGCTCGCGTACGCGGACGAGGGCGCCGACGTCGTGGTGGCGTGGATCGCGCAGGAGCCCGAGGTGCGCTCCCTCGCGCAGGAGGTGCAGCGCCGGGGCCGCCGCGCGCTGCCCGTGCGCACCGACGTGACGGTCGAGGCCGACGTGCGGGCGATGGTGGCCCAGGCGCGGCAGACGTTCGGCCGCGTCGACGTCCTCGTCAGCAACGCCGGCATCCAGAAGGCGCAGCCGCTCGCGGAGATGAGCGTCGAGGACTGGGACCGCATGCTGGCCGTGCACATGCGCGGCGCGTTCCTCTGCTGCCGGGAGGTGGCCCCGGTGATGACGGCGCAGGGGCAGGGCCGGATCATCATCGTCACCTCCCAGCTCGCCTACGTCGGCCGCGCGCGCTACACCGCGTACTCGGCGGCCAAGGGTGGGCTGCTCACCTTCATGCGCGCGCTCGCGCAGGAGTTGGCGCCGCACAACATCCTGGTCAACTCCGTGGCCCCCGGCCTCGTGGACACCGGCTTCGACCCGCTGTCGGAGACCGCCAAGCGCGACCACGCGGCATCACTGCCGCTGGCGCGCCTGGGGGCGCCTGCCGACCTCGTGGGCGCCTTCGTGTTCCTGGCCTCCGACGAGAGCCGCTACTTCTGCGGCCAGACCCTGCACCCCAATGGCGGCGAGATCATGCCGTGAGGAGGCCGCGATGAAGCTGATGGTCATCAACCCGAACAGCTCGGAGACGGTCACGGGCGCCATCATGGAGTCCGCGCGGCGGGCGGCGGCGCCGGGCACGGAGCTCGTCGGCGTTACCACCAAGGGCGGCACGCGCAACGTCGACTCCGCCTTCGGCGACTACCTGTCGGGCTCGTTCATGATCCGCACGTGCCTGGACGCGGTGAGCGTGCACGCGCCGGACGCCGTCGTGCTGGCCGGGTTCGGCCGGGTCGGGATCGACGCGCTGAAGGAGGCGCTGGCGATTCCCGTGGTGTCGATCTCCGAGGCCTCCATGGCGATCGCCTGCCTCCTCGGCCATCGCTTCACGACGCTCACGATGCTGCGGCAGTTCATCCCCTACCAGCAAGACCTCGTCCGTCTCTACGGCTTCGAGGCCAAGTGCGCTTCCGTGCGCGCGATCAACGTCAACGTCGAGGAGTGCGTCACCCAGCGGGACAAGACGCTGCGCGAGCTGAAGGAGCAGATCCGGGCCATCGTGGCCGAGGACGGGGCCGAGGTCGTGATCCTCGCCTGCGCGGGCCTCTGCGGCTATGACGTGGAGCTGAGCCGCCTGTCCGGCGTCCCCGTCCTGGATCCCGTCGCCGTCGGCGTCAAGGTCGCCGAGTCCCTCGTCGGGCTCGGCCTGTCGCACTCGAAGCTGCGCAAGTTCGCGGTGCCCCCGCAGCCGATCGACGACTACCTCTGACGGCTCAGCACCAGGAGTCGATGGCGGGGTGGCGGGGATCAGGGCTCCGCTCGTTCGGCCGGTATCCCGTTCCGGAACGGCGTGCACCTCATTCTCGGGCGTCACGTGGGAGCGCCCATCTCCGTGATGCGTCATGGCCACCACGCCTGCTATGCTCGATCCTCGATGAAATCGAGCACTCTTCACGCAATCATCCGGCTCACGGCCCGTGAACGGCTCCTCATCGCGTCGAGCCAGGGAGCGGCGATGGACGAATCACCGGACAAGCTCGCGGCCCTGGCCGACGTCATCCGGGCTCTCGACCGCCTCGGCGCCTCTCACGCCGTGGTCGGCGGCGTGGCCGTCGGCATTCGCTCCGGTGTGCCCCGCGCCACGGTGGACACCGACATCGCGGTCCGGTCGACGGTCGAGCGAAGCGCCATCACGGAGGCGCTCACCGGCGCGGGACTCGAGATCACCGGGACGTTCGCCCACAGCATGAACTTTCGTCATTCGTCCGGCGAACCCGTCCAGATCGTCCTCGATCCAGAGTTCGATCCGATGATCGACCGCGCCGAACCGCTCGACGTCGCCGGCATCCGGATCCGCGTGGTGACCACCATCGACCTCATCGCCATGAAAGAGCGGGCGGCCGCCGATCCGGCCCGCCGCCGCAGCAAGGCCCTTCGCGATCAATCGGACGTCGCACTTCTGCGCGGCGACATCCCCGGCCCCGACGAGGGGTGGTAGCCGAACGCGGCAGCGCGGGTCACGCCTGGGGGCGGTAGCCGAGCACCTCGTTCAGGAAATTGAACGTGTGGGCGTGCATCACGTGCAGGTTGTCCTTCTGGCAGTGCGTGACGCCGCCCATGCCGTGCGCCCGCTCGATGACGTGCAGGCGCTTGATCTTCGAGCCCGTCTCCTCCAGGCAGCGGATGCCCTGGCTCACGGCCAGCGGCGCCCAGTCCTCGGCGCCCACCACGTAGAACATCGGGCAGGTGATGCGCTCGAGCACGCCCTTGAGGTTGTACTTCTCGCGCAGCTCCCAGAACTGCTCGACGCTCTTGGCGCCGATGAGCGAGCGCAGATTGGGGTGGGGCGGGGTCGCGTACCAGTCACGCGGCCGGTAGTCGTCCCCCCACGAGTAGAGCCCGCCCCAGGCGACGGCCGCCGCCACGCGCTGCTCGAAGGCGGCCGCGCGCGGGATCAGGTAGGCGGCGAAGCTTTCGCCCACGAGACAGATGCGGGCGGGATCAACGTCGGCGCGCTTGCCGAGCCAATCCACCGTGGGCGTGACGAAGTGCTCGGGGTCCGGGCGCGCGGGTAACCCCTTCTCGAAGAGCGTGAGGCCGACGCCGGGCGCGTTGAAGACGAGGCAGTGGTAGCCTGCCCTCGAGGCCGGCAGCGCCACCGTGAAGTAGGCCTCCTCCGACAGCGAGTCGGCGCCGTTCAGATAGAGGATCGTGGGCAGCCGGCCCGTGCCCACGCGCGAGGGCACGAAGTAGCCCGACAGCTTCACGCCCTCGTAGGGGACCTCGACGATCTCGCACCGGTGGTCGAAGTGCGGGACGGCGGCGCGGAAGGTGTCCTGGACCTTTCGCAGCGTGGGGATCTTGCGCGTGTCCTCGCCGGTCACGTAGAACTGCGAGGCGCGGTGATAGTTCGACGCGCGCTGGGAGGCGAAGCGCGCGGTGAGGCGGTTGCCGAAGCGCTCCGCCTCGCGCGCCTGCTCTTCGCACAGCCGCCCCATCCGCGACCACTCCGTGTACCAGGACTCGTCGTCGCCGGGCTTGATGCGCTGCACGACCTCATGGATCTCGGTGAAGTCCGAGCCGCCGAAGTCGATGATGCCGAGCAGGCGGGTGACCTGGAACGACCAGTTCCACAGGTGCGGCGCGTCCCAGGCTCGATAGGTGTGCGTCGGCAGCTCAGTCTCTCCATCCCATCGGCTTGAGCGCGCGCTGGTCGATCCTGAAGACGTCCGCGAGCCAGTCGGCCATCACTTCCTGGCCGAGGGTGGGGTTGTCGTGCTGGCAGTGCTCGGCGCCCGTTTCCTCGGGGGTGAGGAAGCGCAGGGTGGCGTTGACGCCCTTGGACCTGGCGTACTCGTAGGCGCGCGTGGCCCCCGACATGCCGAGCACGTCGTAGCCGCCGTGCAGGATGAAGTACGGGCACTTCATGTCGTCGAGCACGCCCTCCAGCGTGAAGGGGCGCGCGCGCTCGATGGCGTCCTTCATCGTCTTCACGCCGAACACCCACTTGATGTGGCTGGCAAGGCCGTGGCTCTCGTCGGCGTTCTTGAACAGCTCGTAGATCGACCACACGGCGCCGTGGGAGATGGCGGCGGCGAGGCGCGGCTCCTTGGCGCCCGCGCGCGCGGCGTAGTAGCCGCCCAGGCTCGAGCCGCACACCGCGATGCGCGAGGCATCCACGTCCGTGCGCGTCTGCAGATAGTCGATGCAGCGGCCGATGGGCACTTCGTAGTCGTGGCGCGTGGGGATCTTGTGGCGGCGCAGTGTGCCGCCCTGGCCGGGGCCGTCGATCATCAGCACCGAGATGCCGCGCTGCAGGGCGCCGTGCGCCTGCATGAACCACATCTCGTCCTTGATGGAGTCGAGGCCGCCCATGGAGATGAGGCAGGGTAGGCGGTCGCCCGCGAAGGGCGCGCGCACGAAGTAGGCGTAGAGCGTCTTGCCGTTCTCGTAGGGGACCTCGAGCACCTCGCCGGGCGGGTTGAGCCGCGTGAGATAGCTCGCGCTCGATTTCTCCATCTTCGTGAAGGTGGCGAGCCGGCGCGGATCGTCGGGCTCCAGGAAGAACTCCGCCTGCCGGTAGTAATCGGCGGCGCGCATCCAGCAGTTCATGGCGGTGCGCACGTGGCCCCTGCCGTCTTCTTCGACGCCACGCTGGAAGTTGGCGTCGCCGACGACCATCCACTCGCGGTGCCAGCTCTCCTTGTCGCCGGGGATCATGCGGGAGGCGGCGAGGAAGCACTCGCTGACGGTGCCGCCGCCTTCCTGCGTCTCGCCGAGGCCGCGCCGGAACTGGTAGGTGAGCCACGGATGCTCGGGCCAGTGATGCCAGCCGTACGGCTCGTAGTGGGCCAGCTTGTTGTCCGTCACCTTGTCGATGATGTTGTCTTCTTTCAGAACCACCGGCAGCCTCCTTGGAGAACGAAGAGTTCGGGAACGTCGGGCAGAATACCATCGGACACCAGCCTTCGCCGCGTTGCGGCTCCGGCGCCTGCCGTGTTATACCTCCGCATCACTCCACGCGCTCGCTCGTCTCGGCGCATGCCGAAAAGGAGAGGCCTCATGAAGCGCTTCCTCGCGTCGCTCGCCCTCGTCGCGGTCCTCCTGCCCGCCCTCGCCGCCGCCCACGACAACCACGTGGTGCGGATCGTGGCGGGCGCGCCCGGGTACGATCACATCCAGCCGTTCATGGCCGAGAAGATGGGCTTCTGGGACAAGTACGGCCTGAAGGTGGAGTTCATCGGCGGCAACTACGTCCGCTCCAACAACATGATGTCGACCGCCGACTACGACGCCGGCTACAACCAGTTCGCCAACGCCATCCGCTACTACGCGGCCGGCATCCCCACCGTGATCGCGGGCGCGTCGTCGGCCAACTGCGCCGTCATCATCGCCAGCCCCAAGATCAACTCGTGGGCGGACCTCAAGGGCAAGCGCATCGGCATGGTCACGAAGTTCGACGTGCAGTGGCTCACCATGACCGAGCACGTCCTGCCGCGCAACGGCCTCAGCGAGAAGGACGTGCAGCTCGCGCTGGTGCCCGTGCCCGAGGTGGCGGCGGCGATCCTCACCGGCGACGTGGCGGCCGCCTTCCCCTTCGAGCCGTACGGCACCTACGCGGTGTCCAAGGGCGCCAAGCTGCTGGTGGCGGCCAAGGACATCATGGACAAGTCCAAGATCAACTCCGACATGCTGCGCAACGGCCTCGTCCTCAATACGAAGTTCGTCAAGGAGCACCCCGATCTGGCGCGCAAGGTGGTGTGGGCGCACATGGACGCCATCGAGGTCATGAAGAAGGACAAGAAGGCGGGCATCGACGTCATCAAGCACTACAACCCCAAGATGGAGCCGAAGCTCATCGAGGACTCCTACGACAACTGCGGCTGGAGCTACCAGAAGCCGCCCAAGGTCTGGATCGAGACCCTCATCGGCTGGATGGCCAAGAACAAGCTCGTCGACAAGCCTCTCACCTACGAGCAGGTGACCGACTTCTCCCTGCAGGACGGCTATCCCGGCTACCCGGGCTGGGAGAAGATGAAGAAGTAAGTCGTCCGCGATGGTCGAGATCCAGGCGCTCTCCAAACGCTACGCGGTGGACGACGGCGAGATCGTGGCGCTGTCGTCCATCTCCGCCAGCATTGCGGAGAGCGAGTTCGTCTGCCTGCTCGGCCCCTCGGGCTGCGGCAAGTCCACGCTGCTCAAGATCGTGGCGGGGCTCATCGAGCCCAGTGGCGGCTCCATCCTCATCAACGGCCGCGCCGTCACCGGGCCCGGGCCCGACCGGGCCGTCGTCTTTCAGGACTACGCGCTCTTTCCGTGGATGACCGTCGCCGAGAACGTGGAGTTCGGCCTCGCCGCCCGCGGCGTGGACGGCGAGCGGCGGCGCGCGGTGTCCACCGAGCTGCTGCGCGCGGTGGACCTGCGCGAGTTCGCGGGCAAGTATCCCCACCACCTGTCGGGCGGCATGAAGCAGCGGGTGTCCATCGCGCGCGCCCTCGCCGTCGATCCGGTGCTGCTGCTGATGGACGAGCCCTTCGGCGCCCTCGACGCGCAGACGCGGTTCGTGATGCAGCAGGAGCTGCTGCGCATCTGGAAGTCGTACCGCAAGACGGTGCTCTTCGTGACCCACTCCATCGACGAGGCGCTCTACCTGGGCGACCGCGTGCTCGTGATGACGGCCCGTCCCGGCCGCATCAAGGAGGAGATCCGCGTGAGCCAGCCTCGGCCCCGCGACATCGCGGGCCCGGAGTTCAGCGGGCTGCGCAAGCACGCGCTCGAGCTGCTGACGGAGGAGACGGCGCGCTCGATGGCGCAGGAGTCGGGGGCGGGGCTGGCGTCATGAAGGAGGCCACCATCGAGCGTGTCGCGCGCCCCGCCGTCGCGCGCCGCCGCCGGCGGTGGCTCTCGCGCGACCTCGCGCTCGGCAGCGCGACCATCATCGCGTTCCTCGTGGCGTGGAAGCTCGTGCACTGGTTCGGCGTCTTCCCGCCGTGGGCATTTCCCTCTCCGGAGGCGGTCGTCCTCGCCTTCATCGGCACCATCCAGAGCGGGGAGCTGCTGAAGAACACGTGGGCGAGCGTGCAGCGGCAGCTCGTGGGTGTCATTCTCGCCGCCGTCGTCGGCATCCCGGCCGGCCTGCTCATGGGCGCCTCGCACACCGCGCGCGCCGCGCTCCTGCCCATGGCGCGCCTGATCTACCCCATCCCGGGCATCGCGTGGATCCCCATGGCGATCCTCTGGTTCGGGGTGGGGTTCAAGTCCACCGTGTTCGTCATCTTCTTCACCGGTGTGTGGCCGATCCTCTTCAACACGATGGCGGGGGTGCAGACGCTGCAGGGCCAGTACACGGAAGTGGCACGCGTGTACATGGCGCCGCGTCTCTTCTACGTTCGCCGGATCCTCATCCCGGGCTCGCTGCCCTTCATCATCACCGGCATCCGGCTCACCTACGGCGTGGGCTGGCGCGTGATCGTGGGCGCCGAGATGATCTCCTCCATCACCGGCCTCGGCTTCTTCATCGACGACGCGCGCTGGCAGCTCCGGCCCGACGTCATGGTGGCGGGCATGATCACCATTGCCATGATCGGCTGGGTGATGGAGAACTGGGCGTTCGACTGGCTGGAAACGGTCACCATCGAGCGCTGGGGCATGAAGAGCCCGCGGTGAC
>CAYQQT010000041.1:0-3912 GCA_964419375.1 uncultured bacterium | reverse complement strand
GACGTGCTGGTGGACGCGCGCGGGTTCGTCTACCTCACCGACAAGAACCACGGGCTGTACGTCCTCGAAGACGAGCAGAGTGAAAGACGGAGGATTGCATGAGCCATCGCATTGACCGCCGCAGCTTTCTCAAGACCCTGGGCGCAGGCGCGCTCGTCGCCACCGCGGGGGCGCCGGCGACGGCGCGCGCGCAGGCGAGGGCGGGCGGCACGCTCACGTTCGCGACCTCGGCCCTGCCGCCGAACATCGAGCCGCACATGCAGGGCCTCGACATCTGGCAGAAGCGCAAGCCGCTGATCTACGAGAACCTCGTCTGGATCGATCACGGGCTGGAGCCCAAGCCCGAGCTGGCCGAGCGCTGGGAGCAGAAGTCGCCCACGGAGTACGTGTTCCACCTGCGGCGCGGCGTGAAGTTCCACAACGGCAAGGAGCTGGACGCCGAGGACGTCAAGTACTCCTACGATCGCATCCGCGATCCCAAGGTGAGCCCGGGCGCCAGCGACCTCACCTTCGTCAAGCAGATCGACGCGGTGGACAAGCACACCGTGCGCTTCAGCCTCACGGGCCCCGCCGCCACTTTCCTCGTCAACATCGGCGGCAAGTACAACGGCGTGATCCCGAAGGACGCGGGCGGCGACGGCAAAGCCCTGCTGACGAAGGCCGTGGGCACCGGCCCCTTTTCCGTGGACGAGTTCGATCCGAGCCGGCGCCTGCTGCTGAAGAGGCACGCAGCGTACTGGGGCGCGCAGAAGCCCGCGCTCGACGCCATCGCCTTCCAGGCGATCCCCGACGAGTCGTCGATCGTCGCCGGCCTGCGCACGGGGCAGGTGCAGATGGCGGAGTTCTCCTCCGCGCTCAGCTTCCGCGTCGCGAAGTCGGTGACGGCGCTGGAGGCGGTGCAGGCGCCCTCCACGAGGTGGGTCGTGCTGGACCTCGCCGGCGACCAGGCGCCGACGAGCAAGCCGGAAGTGCGGCAGGCGATCGCGCTCGCCCTCGACCGCGCGGCAATCTTACAGATCGCGGGCTCGGGTCTCGGCCAGCGCCTGGGCGTGCTGCCGCCTGGCCTCAAGTTCTGGGCGCTCGGCGTGCAAGACCTGCCGAACCAGCAGCGGGACGTCACGAAAGCGAAGGCGCTGCTCCAGAAGGCGGGCTACGCCGGGCGCGTGGCGATGACCATCCGCAACATCGTCGGCTTCCCCGCGCTGGCGGCGGCGCTGCCCGTCATCGTCGACAACCTGAAGGAAGCCGGTATCGACGTCAACGTGGAGACGGTGGACGGCGGGGTGTGGATCAAGGACTGGATCGTGCCGCAGTCGCCGCCGACGATGAACGAGTGGGGTGGGTTCGTGGATCCGGACCAGGCGTTTCACCGGCACTTCCACTCGGCGCCCGGCGGCAGGGATTTTCGCCGCTGGAAGAACGCGCAGGCCGACGAGCTGCTCGACACCGGGCGGGCGACGCTCGACCGTGCGCGGCGTAAAGAAATCTACGACCGCGTGCAGCGGTTGATGGCCGAGGATCCCATCACGATCCCGCTCTACTCTCCCGATCTGCTGTACGTGATGCAGAAAACCGTGAAAGGGTTCCAGCCGCATCCAACGGGGTTCTTCTACGGTCTGCGGTTCGCTTCGCTCGAGCGCTCTTCATGAGCGTCCGCCACCCGCCGGGCACGCGAGCGCCACTCATGAATAATCCGAGGTAACGGTTGGCGGCGTATCTCGCACGGCGGTTGCTGGCGACGGCGCTCACGCTGTTTGGCGTGAGCGTTCTTGTGTTTGGGATGGTGAGGGTGGTGCCGGGGACTGTCGTGGAGCAGCTGCTGGGGCAGGCGGCGATGGCTTCGCCGGAGGTCGTTGCTTCGTTTCGTGCGTACTTTGGGCTGGACCGGCCGGTGCCGGTGCAATATGCGCATTGGCTCGCGGGCGTGGTGCGCGGCGATCTCGGTGTCTCGTGGCTGTCCGGCCGTCCGGTGCTCGCGCTCTTCGTCGAGCGACTGCCGGTGTCCGCGGAGCTGGCGGTGCTCGCGGTGGGGTGGTCGCTGCTGATCGGTGTCCCGCTCGGTGCCGGCGCGGCAGTGTGGCGGGGCGGGGCGCGGGACTCCGCGATTCGCGTGGGGGCAACCCTTGGGTTGTCGCTGCCCGCGTTCTGGCAGGGCACGGTGCTCATCCTCCTTTTCTCGATCTACCTCGGCTGGATGCCCTCGCTGGTGTGGGTGCCGCTCTTGCAGCGTCCGCTGGAGAACCTCACCATGATGGCGCTGCCCGCCCTCACGCTGGGCACCGCCACGGCGGCGATGGTGACGCGGATGTCGCGGTCGTCGATGCTCGACGTGCTCGGGCGCGAGTACGTGCGGACGGCGCGGGCCAAGGGATTGCCGGAGCGGAGGGTGACGTTGCACCATGCGCTGCGCAATGCGCTCATTCCCGTCGTCACCGTGGCCGGCGTCCAGCTCGGCTACATCGTGGGCGGCATCGTGGTGGTCGAGGACGTGTTCACGCTGCCCGGGGTGGGGCGGCTGCTGCTCGACGCGATCTTCCAGCGTGACTACCCGATGGTGCAGGGGGTGATCCTGCTCCTCGGCGCCATCTTCATGCTGCTGAACCTCGCCGTGGACGTGCTCTACGTGGCGCTCGATCCGAGGCTGCGACGTGGCTGAGCCGTGGGCGCTGCGGCGCGCCGCGCGCAGCCCGCTCTTCGTCACCGCCTGCCTCGTGCTGGGCGCGCTCATCGCGGCCGGTGTCCTCGCCGACGTGGTGGCGCCGTACTCGCCCACGGCGGTGTCGGCCGCGCAGATGTTCGCGCCCCCGAGCGCCGCCCATCCCCTCGGCACCGACCGTTTCGGCCGCGACGTCCTCTCGCGCATCGTCCACGGCGTGCGCGTGTCGCTCGGCATCGCGGGCGCCTCCATCCTGGCCGCCCTCGCCGTCGGCGGTCCGCTGGGGCTCCTGGCCGGCGTCGGCCGTGGCGCGGACCAGGTGCTCGGCCGCGTGATGGACGTGTTCTTCGCGTTCCCGCCCATCCTGCTCGCCATCGGCGTGGCGGCCGTCCTCGGCGCCGGCCCCGGCACCGTCGTCGTCGCCATCGCGGTGGTGTACGGCCCCTTCTTCTTCCGGGTCGTGCGCGGCAGCGTGCTCGTGGAGGCGGCGCAGGCCTACGTGGAGGCGGCGCAGGCGATGGGCGCCGGCCGTCTCGCGATCCTCGGGCGCCACATCCTGCCCAACGTGATGTCGCCCGTCGTCGTGCAGACGGCGGTGTGCCTGTCGTACGCGATCCTCATCGAGTCGGCGCTCTCGTATCTCGGCGTCGGCGTGCAGCCGCCGTCGCCGTCGTGGGGCACCATCCTCAACGAAGGCAAGGAGTTCCTGGCGCTGGCGCCGTGGGTGTCGCTCTTCCCCGGCGCTGCCATCGTGCTCGCCGTGCTCTCGTTCAACATCATCGGGGACGGGCTGCGGGATGCGCTCGACCCTCGCACGGAGGTGAGGTGATCATGGCCTTCGAGCCCGGCGACCGCATCGGCCCCCTCGACGACGTCACGCTCGCGCGCTTTCTCGCCGAGCCGTGGAACGCGCGCATCGCCACCGTGGACCGGGACGGCTGGCCGTACCTCACGCCCGTGTGGTACGACTTCGACGCCGAGGCGCGCGTCTTTTCCGTCGTGGGCCGCGAGCGCGCGGAGTGGATCGGCCACATCCGTCGCGAGCCGCGCGTGGCGCTGCACGTGGCCGACGACGGCCACGCCCAGCACACGCGCGTGCTGGTGCAGGGCGTGGCGCAGGTGGTGGAGGGGCCCGTGGCGCCGGCGAACAGCCCGCGCATCGGCGCCCTCACGGACCGGCTGTCGCTCCGCTACCTCGGCCCCAACGGCCCCACGTACGCTGCGCGCACGGCCGACCGGCCCCGCGTGCTGATCGC
>CAYQQT010000040.1:11338-13493 GCA_964419375.1 uncultured bacterium | reverse complement strand
GAGGAGCGCGCCGTGGCCCGCGACCATCGCGGCCACTCCCGCGGTCCACGGCGGCACCGTCCCCGTGTGCATGAGGGCGATGCAGAGGATGAGCAGGCCGCCGAGCGCGGCCAGCGTCGTGCGAGGCGTGCCGGCGAGCAGCGACGGCGGCGCGAGGGCGACGCGCGCGGTGAGCGCGTACACGTCAGGCGCGGATCCGTTCGAGGGCGAGCACGTCGACGAGCGCAGCCACCACGTCCGCGTCGAGCGTCGTGCCCGCCTGGCGGACGATCAGCTCCAGCGCGTCCGGCGCCGACAGCGCGCCGCGGTACGGCCGGTCGGAGGTGAGCGCGTCGTACACGTCGGCCACCGCCACCACCCGCGCACCGGCCGGAATCGCGGCGCCGACGAGGCGGTCGGGATAGCCGCTGCCGTCGCAGCGTTCGTGGTGATGCCGGATGGCGAGGGCGCCCGCCGCGAAGAACTCGAACGGCGCCACGATCTGCGCGCCGATGGTGGGATGGCGCCGCATCATCTCCCACTCGTCCTCCGCGAGCGGGCCGCGCTTGCGGAGCACGGCCTCCGGGACGCCGATCTTGCCGATGTCGTGCAGCAATCCCGCCTGCGCAATGGTGTCCGCCTCCTCGGCGGACATCGCCCGCGCCACCGCCAGCCGGCGCGCGAGCGCGCCCACGCGCTCGGAATGCCCGCGCGTGTACGGGTCCTTCGCTTCCAGGGCGTTCGCGAGACCCAGCAGGGACTGACAGATCGAGCGCTGCAGCTGACCATAGAGCTGCCGCACGTCCTGCGCGTAGCGCACGGACTGCTCGTACGCCGCGTTCAGGCGGCGAAAGGCGGGATCGTCCGGCGCTACTTTGGCAGCCATGCCGCGCGGGGGAGCAGCCGCTCGACGAGCCCGAGCAGACGGACGGGGGAGAACGGCTTGGTCAGGTACTCGGTGGCGCCCGCCTCCAGACCGCGCGCCACGTCGTCACGCTGGGCGGCGGCGGTGAGCATCACGATGAGCGTGGCGGCGAAGCGCGGGTCTGCGCGCAGGCGCCGGCACACTTCGAGCCCGCTCATGTCGGGCATGTGGACGTCGAGGAAGATCAGCTCGGGGCCGAGAATGTCGGCCAGCTCGAGGGCGGCGGCGCCGCCGGCGGCTTCCACGATCCACACACGATCGTCTTCCAGCGTCACGCGCACCAGCTCCACCACGTGCGGCTCGTCGTCGGCGATCAGGATCGTCATCATGCCCGCGATGGAGCGCAAGCCGCGTACCAAGCCGAAGGTTACGAAGTGCCGCGTCTTTGGAGAGGGCGGCGGTTGGCAGGTGCAGCGCGGAGCGGGCGCGGTGCCCGCTCCGCTGGGCAGCGCTACTTGACCTCGACGGAGCCTTTCATGCTCGGGTGCAGCCCACAGATGTAGTCATAGCTCCCGGCCGTCGCGAACGTCTGGGAATGGCTCTGGCCCTTGACGAGGATGGGCGAGCGCTGCTGGTCCCGGGGGAACGTGATCTGGTGCGGCGAGTCGTCACCGTTCGTCCACGTCACTGCATAGCCCGGGGCCACGCTGAGCTTGTTGGGTCCGAAGGCGAAGCCCATGATGCTGACGGGCGTTCCCGGGGACGCGGTGGGGGCCGCGCTCGCCACCATTGATCTGCCCGCGAGGGCGGGATTCGAGATCACGAAGTCGATCTTCTCGTGGGGCTTGTGGCACTGAAAGCATCCTTTGTAGTTCGCCTTCTCGTTGAGCTTGCCGTCGGGGCCGAAGGCCGCGTATTCCCACTCGCCATTACGCAGGTCGTCCGGATACTCGGCGCCCCAGCCCGGCCGCTTCTCCATGACGGCGTAGGCAATGAGGTCGCCCTTGACGAAGCGCCCTTTGGCGTCCTTGACGGAGTTGCCCTGCGCGTCGACCCGGGCCTTGTACTGCACGAGCGTGAGCACGGTACCGGGCGGCAGCGGCTTGCCGTCCTTGGCGGCCTGGATCGCCTCCGGGCTCGCGTACAGCTCGCGGTACTGCTTGACGTCGTAGCGGTCGACGATCGTGTACAGCACTCCTGCCTTGTGGTTCGCCGGAAACGAGATCTTCTCCGGCCCCGCATCGCTGCGCACCGCCCCGATAATCAGCGCGCCCGCTGCTCCCACCACCACCACCCCACGTGCGTCGCTGC
>CAYQQT010000040.1:5481-11238 GCA_964419375.1 uncultured bacterium | reverse complement strand
CCGATAATCAGCGCGCCCGCTGCTCCCACCACCACCACCCCACGTGCGTCGCTGCTTTGAGACGAGAGTCCGCCGGCCCGCCGACTACCTACCCGCCACCTGCAGCCGCGTCTGCGCGCGCAGCAGGGCCGTCATCGCGCGCAGGTAGTCGACATCGTCCTGGGTGCGGCCGAGCAACCGGCTTTCCGCCCGCTGCCGGGCGCGCTCGGCACGCTCCACGTCGATCTCGTCGGGCCGCTCGGCGGTGTCGGCAAGGATGATGACCTTGTCGTTGCGGACCTCGGCGAAGCCGCCCGACACCACCACGTGGTGCTCCTCCCGTCCGATCTTGTAGGTCACCAGCCCGATCCCGAGCGTGGTGAGAAACGGCGCGTGGCCGGGCAGCACGCCGAAGTAGCCTTCACTTCCCGGCGCCACCACCTCGTCCACGGTCTCCGACAGCAGCAGACGCATGGGCGTGGCCAGCTCCAGCGTGAGGCGGTCGGCCACCTACTGCACCTCGCGCATCTTCTTGGCCTTGTCCACCGCTTCCCCGATGTCGCCCACCATGTAGAACGCCTGCTCCGGCAGCTCGTCGTGCTGGCCGGCCACGATCTCGCGGAAGCTCTTGATGGTGTCGGCCACCTTCACGTACCGGCCCGGCGAGCCGGTGAACTGCTCGGCCACGAAGAAGGGCTGCGAGAGGAAGCGCTGGATCTTGCGCGCGCGCGCGACCGCCAGCTTGTCCTCGTCGGACAGCTCTTCCATGCCGAGGATCGCGATGATGTCCTGGAGGTCCTTGTAGCGCTGCAAGATCGACTGCACCGCGCGGGCGGTCGCGTAGTGCTCCTGCCCGAGGATGTTGGGATCCAGAATGCGCGAGGTCGACGACAGCGGATCGACGGCGGGGTAGATGCCGAGCTCGGCGATCTGGCGCGACAGCACCGTGGTGGCGTCCAGGTGCGCGAACGCGGCGGCGGGCGCGGGGTCGGTGATGTCGTCGGCAGGCACGTAGATCGCCTGCACCGAGGTGATCGACCCCTTCTTCGTGGACGTGATGCGCTCCTGGAGCTGGCCCATCTCGGTACCGAGGGTGGGCTGGTAGCCGACGGCGGACGGCATGCGGCCGAGGAGCGCGGAGACCTCGGAGCCCGCCTGCGTGAAGCGGAAGATGTTGTCGATGAACAGCAGCACGTCCTGGCCTTCCTCGTCGCGGAAGTACTCCGCGGCGGTGAGGCCCGTGAGCGCCACCCGCAGCCGTGACCCCGGCGGCTCGGTCATCTGGCCGAAGATGAGCGCGGTCTTCTCGAGCACCCCCGACTCTTTCATCTCGTGATAGAGGTCGTTGCCCTCACGTGTGCGCTCCCCTACCCCCGCGAACACCGAGATGCCGCCGTGCTGCTTGGCTATGTTATTGATCAGCTCCTGAATCAGGACTGTCTTCCCCACTCCTGCTCCGCCGAAGAGCCCCGTCTTGCCGCCCTTCGTGTACGGCTCCAGCAGGTCCACCACCTTGATGCCCGTCTCGAACATCTCCACCTTCGTGGACTGATCCTCGAAGGGCGGGGCGGGCCGGTGGATCGGGTAGCTCTTCTTGGTGTGGATGGCGGGGCCCTTGTCCACGGGCTCGCCGACGGAGTTGAGGATGCGGCCGAGCGTCTCCCGCCCCACGGGGACGGTGATGGGCGCGCCCGTGTCCTTCACCTCCATGCCGCGCGCGAGGCCTTCGGTGGCCGCCATCGCCACCGTGCGCACCTGGCTCTCGCCGAGGTGCAGCGCCACCTCGAGCACGAGGCGCTGGGAGTACGCGAACATGTCGGTGTTCGTGACGCCCTGCACCTCAAGCGCGTTATAGATGGCGGGCAGCTGCCCGGGGTCGAACTCGACGTCGACGACAGGCCCGATGACCTGGACGATCTTGCCGTTGCTCATGCTTCCGCTCCTTGCTTGAGGGCCTCGGCGCCGCCCACGATGTCGAGCAGCTCCTTGGTGATCTTTTCCTGGCGCGCCTTGTTGTACTGGATGGTGAGCACTTCGATCATTTCCTTGGCGTTCTTCGTGGCCGCTTCCATGGCCGTCATCCGCGCCCCGTACTCGCCCGCCAGCGACTCCATCAGCGCGCGGTAGACCTGCATGCGCACGTGGCGCGGCAGGAGGTCGCCGAGGATGGCGGCGGGGCTGGGCTCGTAGATGTAATCGACCGTCTCGGCGGCCTCGCCCTCCCCTTCCGTCTTCGGGATGGGCAGCAGCTGCTGGCGCACGGGCCGCTGTGAGGCCACGGAGCGGAACTCGTTGTACATGAGGTGGACTTCGTCCACTTCGTTGTCGAGATACTGCTGCATGAAGTAGTCGGCGAGCTCCTGCGCGTGGCTGAAGGCGAGCCGGTCCCAGAAGCCGATCATGTCGCGCTTGATGGTGTAGTGGCGCCGCCGGTAGAAATCGCGCGCCTTGCGGCCGACCACGACGAGCGTGAGCTCGGTGGTGTTGGAGACGCGCACGAACTCCAGCGAGCGCCGGATGATGTTGGAGTTGAAGGCGCCCGCCAGCCCCTTGTCGGCGGTGATGATCACGATCTGCCGGCGCGGGCCCTCGCGCTGCTCGAGCAGCGGGTGGGTGTCACCGTCGGCGCCGGTGACGAGGTTGCCGAGCAGCTCGGCCATCTTGCCCGCGTACGGACGGGCCGCGATGATCCGCTCCTGCGCCCGCCGCAGCTTGGACGCGGCCACCAGCTTCATGGCGCGCGTGATCTTCTGCGTGGACTGGACGGATTTGATCCGCCGCTGGATGTCGCGCAGCGTGGCCATCGGGGCTCAGGCGGCCTTGATGCCCTTGGCGGCGATGAACTCCGTCTTGGCGTCGGTGACGGCCGCCGTGAGCGCCTCTCTCATGGACTCGCTGAGCTCCTTCTTGTCGCGGATCTCGCCCAGCATCTGGGGGTGCTTGCGCTCGAGCCAGCCGTAGAAGAACGTCTCGAACTCGCGCACGGCGTCGATGGGCACGTCGTCGAGCAGCCCCTGCGTGCCCGCGTAGATGATCGCCACCTGCTTTTCCACCGGCAGCGGCTGGTACTGCCCCTGCTTGAGCAGCTCCACCATCCGCCCGCCGCGCGCGAGCTGCATCTGCGTGGCGCGGTCGAGGTCGGAGCCGAACTGGGCGAAGGCCGCCAGCTCCCGGTACTGTGCGAGATCCAGGCGTAGCTTGCCCGCCACCTGCCGCATCGCCTTCACCTGCGCGGAGCCGCCCACGCGGGACACCGAGAGGCCGACGTTCACGGCGGGCCGGATGCCGCCGTAGAAGAGGTCGGACTCGAGATAGATCTGGCCATCCGTGATCGAGATGACGTTGGTGGGAATGTAGGCCGACACGTCACCCAGCTGCGTCTCGATGATGGGCAGCGCCGTCAGGGATCCGCTGCCGAGCGTGTCGTTGAGCTTGGCCGCGCGCTCCAGCAGCCGGGAGTGCAGGTAGAACACGTCACCGGGGTACGCTTCGCGCCCCGGCGGCCGGCGCAGCAGCAGCGAGAGCTGGCGATACGCGGTGGCGTGCTTGGAAAGGTCGTCGTACACGCAGAGGGCGTGCCGCTTGGAGTCGCGGAAGTACTCGCCCATGGTCACCCCCGCGTAGGGAGCGATGTACTGCAGCGGCGCCGGCTCGGAGGCGGAGGCGATGACGACGGTCGTGTACTTCATCGCCCCCGCGTCCTCGAGGATCTTCACCACCTGCGCCACCGTGGAGCGCTTCTGGCCGATGGCGACGTAGAAGCAGAAGACGTCCTGCCCCTTCTGGTTGATGATCGCGTCCACGCCGATGGCGGTCTTGCCCGTGCCGCGATCGCCGATGATGAGCTCGCGCTGTCCGCGCCCGATGGGGATCATGGCGTCGATCGCCTTGAGCCCCGTCTGCAGCGGCTCCTTGACGGAGGCGCGGTCGACCACGCCCGGCGCGTACCGCTCGATGGGGCGGAATTCCTTGGTGGCAATGGGCCCCTTGCCGTCCACGGGGATGCCGAGCGCGTTCACCACGCGGCCGGTGAGCGCTTCGCCGACGGGGACCTGGGCGATGCGCGTGGTGCGCTTGACGGTGTCGCCTTCCTTGATGCCGGTGTCCTCGCCGAGGAGGACGGCGCCCACGTTGTCCTGCTCAAGGTTCAGGACCATGCCGACGACGTCGCCGGGGAACGACAGCAGCTCGCCCGACATCGCCTTCTCAAGCCCGTAGATGCGCGCGATGCCGTCGCCGACCTCGATGACGCGGCCGACCTCCTGCAGATCGACTTCCGCCTCGAAGCCCGCCAGCTGGCGCTTGATGATTTCGCTGATCTCTCCGGCCTTGATCATCTTGGTCCTCTTTAGGCTTTCGCCAGGCGCTCTTTCATCTTTTGCAGCTGTCCGTCCAGGCTGCCGTCCACGATGAGGCTGCCGATCTCGGCGATGAAGCCGCCGAGCAGCGCCTTGTCCACGACCTCCTCGACGAGGACCTGCCGGCCGCCGAGGGCACCCGCCAGCCGCGTGGACAGCGCCGCGCGCTCGGCCTCGTTCAGCGGCACCGCCGTGCGCACGCGCGCGCGCACCCGGCCGAGGTCGGTGTCGAGAAGGTCGCGATAGGCCGCCGCGATGGCCGCGAACTGATGGCCCCGGCCATGGGTGGCCACCAGCACCAGGAAGTCGCTCATGAGCTTGGAGACTTCCAGGCGCCGCGCGATCTCCACGGCGGCGCCGCGTTTAGCGGCGGCCGCGCCCGGACGGCCGAAGAGGGTCTTCACCGCCGGCTCGCGCTCCAGCTGCTCGACCGCGCCCGCCAGCTCGCCACCGATCGCCTCCGCCTGGTTGCGCTCCTTGGCGAGCGCGAACAGCGCCTTCGCGTACGACTTGGCGGCGGCGAGCGACTTCATCGCGCCCTAGTGCGGATTATTCATGAGTGGAGAGAGCGTGCGCCGGCGGGTGGCGTCGGGGTGGCTTCCGATCAGGAGAGCGGGTGACGGAGCCGGGCCGGCCGGGAGCCACCCCGACGCCAGGACCCGCCGGCGCACGCTCTCTCCACTCATGAATAATCCGGGCTAGCGGCCGATGCGCGCGATGGCGTCGTCCACGATACGCCGGTGATCCTCGTCGCGCAGGCTGCGGCGGATGAGCTTCTCAGCCACCGACGTCGCGATCTCGCTCACCTCGCGCCGCAGCTCTTCGCGCGCGCGCCGGATGTCGGCATCCGTCTGCGCCCTCGCGGTGTCCACGAGCTGCTTGGCCTCGCGCGTGGCCTGCTCCACGAGCTTGCGCTGCTCGACCGCCGCTTCCTTCAGCGCCGCCGCTCGAATGGCGGCGGCTTCGGCGTAGGCCGCTCGGAGCTGCTCGGCGTTCTGCTCCTGCTGTCGCGCCGCTTCCGCGCGGGCGGCCTGCGCCTCGTCCAGCGAGGTCTTGATGGCCGCCGTGCGCTCTTCCATCTTGGCGAGGAAGGGCTTGTAGAGGAGCCGGTGCAGGATCAGGAGGAGGATGACGAAGTTGACCACCTGCACGATCAGCGACTTGTCGAGGCTGATCATGCCGCCGCCGCCGCCGTGGCCGCCTTCCGTGGCCGCCCACGCCAGCGCGGGGACGAGCAGACAGGCGAACGCGGCGAGCGCGAATCCGGGCCAGTGACGTTGATGCATGACGAAGGTCTCCCCGATCTGGTGATGCGGCCGAAGGTTTGTGAAAACTATCACCCGATTCCGGGCCCTGTCAATCAGTAGGTCCAGTCTTTCGCGTAGGCGGAGCGAAAGTTCACCGGCGGTGACGTGACCGA
>CAYQQT010000040.1:0-5381 GCA_964419375.1 uncultured bacterium | reverse complement strand
AGGTCCAGTCTTTCGCGTAGGCGGAGCGAAAGTTCACCGGCGGTGACGTGACCGAGATGTACTCGAATTCCGTGGCCCCCGTGTTCTCGAAGCCGTGCAGATCGTTGTCGGCGAAACGGGCGATGTCCCCCGCCGCGAACGCCACGCGTTGGTCGCCTTCCACCAGGAGTTGGCCGGAGCCGCGCAAGGCGACCCAGATCTGCTCCGAGGTGTGGTGGCGATGGGGCGGGTTCCTGGCCCCCGGCTGCATGACGACACGTGTGATGGTGATCCGGTCGGATCGCGAGTTCTCCGGGAAGAGCAGCTGGCGAGAGGTCACGCCGGAATTGGAAAAGGCCGTTGTCTGATCGGCTCGAATCAGCTCCATCTCAGGCTCTCCGCGACGTCCGTCTGTAGGCTCGATCGCATCGTCGTACGCTCCCAGCGCTTTGCGTCACCGTCCCGTTGCTCTTGTACTTGGCCTTCAACGAGGCCAGCTCCTTGTCGGTGCCCGTGCAGTACCTTTTCAGGTTCCGCGCAAGAACGCTCCTGCGTTGCTCGTCGTAGGCCTCCTCGCCCCGGAAATGATCGCAGCGGTCGCGTCGTTCTCTGAACTCGGCGGCGGCGGCGGCAAGACGCTCGTCCTTCTGCGCCGCCTGTCCGACTGGACACGGGGCGAGGCCGTGGGTCGCCAGAAAGGCGATCACCTGCCGTCGCGCGGCGGCGGCGGCCTGCGCATCGTAGCCGAGCCTCATCCCGAGCACGGTGCGGTCGGGCAGAGGGACGGCAGATAGCCCTCCGGGTGCCGGTTCAACAGCCAGCCGTCGATCACGTCTGGTGCGTCGTGCGTGCGGCAGAGCGCCCGCACAGAGGTCGTATGCAGCGCGTGAAGCCGCGCCGCGCCGGCAGCCCGGGCCGGGCGACTCCTCACGCTCAGCGGCTGATGACTCCCCCGCCGATCACGAGATCGCCCTGGTACCACACGACGGACTGGCCGGGCGTGATCGCCCGCTGGGGCGTGTCGAACACCACTTCGGCTGTCCCCCTGTCGAGCACGCGCACGGTGGCCGGCGCGGGCGTGTGGGCGTGGCGAATCCTGGCCTCGACGTGGAGCGCACCCACCGGCGGCGCGCACGCGATGAAGTTCACGTCCGTCGCCACGAGCCGGTCGCGCTCCAGATCCTCGGCGGGGCCGACCACGACGCGGTTGTCTTCAGGGCTCACCTCGAGGACGTAGCGGCGGGCGCCCGTGCTCGCACCGAGGCCCTTGCGCTGTCCCACCGTGAAGCCGGCGATGCCGGCGTGGGTTCCGACCACGGCGCCCGCGCGATCGACGATCGGCCCCGGGCGAAACATCGCGGGATCGCGGCGCCGCAGGAATCCACGGTAGTCGTCGTCCGGGATGAAGCAGATGTCCTGGCTCTCGGGCTTGTCCGCCGTCGCCAGGCCCAGGCGCCGCGCGTGCGCGCGCACCTCGTCCTTCGTCAGCTCGCCGACGGGAAAACGCGCGGCCGCGAGCTGCTCCTGCGTGAGCGGCCACAGGAAGTCCGACTGGTCCTTGCGCCCGTCCCGGCTCCGCCACAGCTGGTAGCGACCGGTCTCGGGATCGCGCGTGATGCGCGCGTAGTGGCCCGTCGCCACCGCCGCCGCGTCCCAGGCGCGCGCCCGCGCGAGCAGCGAGCCGAACTTCAGATCGGTGTTGCAGGCCACGCACGGCACCGGCGTGCGACCGCGCCGGTACTCGTCGGTGAAGCGGCCGATCACTGCGCGGTCGAACTCGCGCTCCATGTCGAGCAGGTAGTACGGGATGCCGAGCGTGCGCGCCACGCGACGCGCGTCGTCGGAGGCCTCGGTGCCGCAGCAGGAGCCGAACCGCGGCGCGACGTCGTCGGCCTCCGGGCGCTTCCACACCTTCATCGTGACGCCCACGACGTCGACCCCCTGCTCGACGAGCAGCGCCGCGGCAACCGACGAGTCGACGCCCCCAGACATACCGACGACAACGCGCTCGCGCATCAGGATTGCTAGGCTAACACGCGCGGTCGTTGCGTCCGCTGGGGGGTGTCGGAATACCGAGGAGCGCCACGGCTGTGCCAGGCCGCTGCCGAGCGCTTGGGGGCGTCGAGGAGCGGCGCGGCTTCGCCGCGGCGCTACCGAGCGTCGGGGGGATTGGGGGGCCCTTCGAGGCCCCCCATCCAACTACTCGAGCAAGGCGGCGAGGCGCTCGAGCTCTTCGGCGTTGGCGTACACGACCTCGATCTTGCCGCGCTTGTCGGTGCCGGTGATCCGGACTCGCGTCATCAGGGCGCGCTGCAGCCGCTCTTCGAGCGCTGTGAGCTCGGCGGAGCGCCGGCGTCCGGGCTTGCCGGTGAGTCGCCGCGTGCCCGCCGCCTCTTCCGTGGCGCGGATGGAGTCCTCGGTGGCGCGCACCGACCACGAGTGCGCGAGGATCTCCTCGCGCAGCCTGAGTTGATCGCCGGCGTCCGACAGCGCCAGCAGCGCGCGCGCGTGGCCCATCGTGAGCCGGCCGCCACGCAGGTCGGCCTGGATCGGCTCGGGCAACCGGAGCAGCCGCAGGCAGTTCGCGATCGAGCTGCGGTCTTTGCCCACGCGCTGAGCCAGCTCTTCCTGCGTCCAGCCGAACTGGGCGAGGAGCTTCTGGTATGCCTCGGCCTCCTCCATCGGGTTCAGGTCTTCCCGGAGAAGGTTCTCGACCAGGGCGAGCTCGAGGCTCTGCGCGTCCGTGGCGTCGCGCACGACGGCGGGTACCCGATCGAGACCGGCGCGGCGAGCCGCCCGCCACCGCCGCTCGCCCGCGATCAACTGATAGCCGGTACCGTGGCGGCGCACGATAATAGGCTGGATCACGCCCGACGCCCGTATTGACGCCGCCAACTCCGTTAAAGCTTCATCACTAAAGATCTTTCTCGGCTGATTCGGGTTCGCCTCGATCTGATCGAGCGCCAGCTCGAGGAGCGTTTCGTCCTCACCCGGGGTCGAGGACAACAGGGCTCCGAGGCCACGGCCGAGTCCACGCTTATGCATGCTTCAAGACCTCCCGGGTCAACTCGAGGTACGCGACGGCTCCATTGGATTTGAGATCGTAAAGCATGACGGGCTTGCCGTGACTCGGAGCCTCGCTCAGCCTCACGTTGCGCGGAATCACGGTATCGAAGATCTCGCCGGGAAAATAGCGGTGGACCTCGTCCCGGATCTGCAGCGCCATGCTGGTGCGGCCGTCGAACATCGTCAGGACGATGCCCTCGACGCCGAGCCTCGGGTTCAAGCGCTCGCGAACGAGCTTGACCGTCTTGAGGAGCTGCGTGAGTCCTTCGAGCGCATAGAACTCGCACTGCACAGGCACGAGCACGCTGTCGGCGGCGACCAGCGCATTGATCGTCAGCAGCCCCAGCGACGGCGGACAGTCGATGATGATGTAGCCGTCGCCGACTCGGAGCGGGGCCAGCGCAACCTCTAGCCGGCGTTCCCGCTGATCCATTCCGACCAGCTCGATCTCCGCTCCCACCAGGTCGATATCCGAAGGTAGCAGGCGAAGATGCGAGATCTGCGTCGGTCGGATCGCCTTATCCAAAGGTTCTCCACCGAGGAGGACATGATAGACCGTGGGATATAGCCCCGCCTTATGGACGCCGAGACCGGTAGTCGAGTTGCCCTGGGGGTCAAGGTCAACCAACAGGGTAGGGCGCTCGGCCAGCGCCAGCCCAGCGGCAAGGTTTACGGAGGTTGTGGTCTTTCCAACGCCTCCCTTCTGGTTTACCACTGCAATGACCTTGGCTATGCCGGCCCTCCAAGTGTTCCACGAGCAACACTACCATACAGGTGATTAGATTTGTTGTACGTGGAACGCGACTACTTATTCAGCACCGCAAACAGTCTAGCCCCGTGGCGTCCGGGTCGCGCAACATTCGTCCACGAGCCCTCGGTCAGAGGCTCCGCCGTCGGAGGTCCACTGGCGATCACAGAGCCGCCTGGTGCCACGAAGCGAGCGGCCAACGGCATCACTGCGTCAAGCGGACCGGCACATCGCATCACGACCGCTTCAAAGGACCGGTCAAACTCCGATGGCAAGTCCTCGGCCCTTGAGTTAACCACGCGTGCCGCTCCCAGACCCAGCTCACGTACCGCAGTCGACAGGAACGAGGCGCGCTTCTGCTTGGCCTCGACCAGCGTGACCTGTGTGGAAGGCAGGACGATGCTGAGAGGGATGCCCGGCAGCCCGGCGCCCGACCCCAGGTCCATCAATCGGCCGACGTTCGGGGGGATAACCCGGACGAACAGCAGGGAGTCCAGCAGCAAGTCATCGAGGATCGACGCTGGGTCACTGGAGCCCACAAGCCGCTGGACTTTCTGCCATTTAACCAATAGATTCAGATAGATAATGAATTTGGCGGCTTGCTCCCTGGTGAGTGGCCGGCCGAGGATCTCGTGCGCGCCCCGGCGTAGGGCCGTCTCGATAGAGCCCGTCATTTGCCCAGGCAAAAGGTCGCGAAGATCCGGTCGAGGACGCTGTCGGCGACGTCAATGCCGAGGATCGCTCCCGCGTGATCGAGCGCCTCGCGCAAATCGACGAGCGCCGCTTCCAGCGGGGCCGAGGCGAGCGAGGCTTCCGCGGCCGCGAGCGTCCGGTGCAGGGCGGCAAGCTGGTCGGCGTGCCGCTGCGATGCCACCACGGCGCCCTCGTCGCCATCGAGCGCCGCACGCTCCGTCACCGCGGACGCCAGGCGTGCGGCGAGCGTTTCCATGCCCGCGCCGGTGAGAGCCGACACTCGAACGGCCTCATGCATGGCCGCGGCGTCGGCGTGCGATGGAAGATCGCTCTTGGAGAGCACCACGATGGCCGGCCGTCCGACGACCGTTGCCGGCACGTCCGGCGCGATAGGGCCGCTGCCGTCGATCACCATCACCACGATGTCGCTCTCGTCGATGGCCGCGCGACTGCGCCGCATGCCCTCGGCTTCGATGGCGTCGCGCGCGAGGCCAAGGCCCGCGGTGTCCAGCAGGCGCACGGGCACGCCCGCGAGCGCGATGGTCGCCTCCACGACATCGCGCGTGGTGCCGGCCACCGGCGAGACGATCGCGCGCTCGCGCCCGACGAGCGTGTTCAACAGGGTGGACTTTCCCGCGTTGGGCGCGCCCACGAGCGCCACCGTGAGCCCTTCGTGGAGCAGGCGGCCGTGGCGGACGGAGACGAGCCGCCGCTCCGCTTCCTGTCGCAGCGCGCCCACCGTCTTCACAGCGGCGTCGACGTCGAGACCGACGCGCTCGTCGGGAAAGTCCAGGGTGACCTCGAGCCCGGCCACGCAATCAAGCAGCCGCTCGCGCAGGGCGCGCAGCGGCGCGGAGGCGTCACCGGCGAGGGCGCGCGCGGCCTGATGCACGGC
>CAYQQT010000039.1:0-13619 GCA_964419375.1 uncultured bacterium | reverse complement strand
CACCGCGCGGCGCCGAGGGCGCCCGCGAGGAGGAAGGGGCAGAGCAGGAAGTCTCGCTGCCCTGCTTGCCAGGCGCCGCCGGCGAGGTGATAGGCGGCGAAGAAGAGCCCGGAGCCGGCGGCCGCCATGCGCCCCCACGGGGCGGCGAAAGCGGCGATGGCGAGGGCGCCGGCGGCGAGCCACGTGAGGTCGAACATCCGCCACGCGAAGTCGCCCGTCCCCAGCGTCTGCACGAGGGCGAGATGGAGCAGGTACACGCCCGGCATGTTCATGTCGAAGAGATCGCGGTACGGCACGTCGCCGGCGGCGATGCGCGTGGCAATGTAGTGCATGATGGGCGCGTCGTGGATGAGCGGCCAGGGCAGCGACATCCACGTCAGCGACGCCACGAGCGCGGCGAGCGCCCACACGAGGGCGGCGCTAGCGGCCGAAGTAGGCTTCAATGACACGCTCGTCCGACTGGATGACGCCGGGCGGTCCTTCGGCGATCTTCTCGCCGTGGTCGAGCACGAACACGGTTTCGCACAGGCCCATGACGACCTTCATGTCGTGCTCGACGAGCAGGATGGTCTTGCCCTCGTCGCGCAGCCGCCCCACCGCCTCCAGCAGATCGTTGAGCAGCGTTCTGTTGATACCGGCCGCGGGCTCGTCGAGCAGGATGAGCGAGGGGTCGGTCATCAACATGCGGATGAACTCGACGAGCTTCTGCTGGCCGTAGGAGAGGTTGCCCGCGAACTCGTCGCGCAGCCGCTCGATCTTCACGAACCGCAGCAGCTCCAGTCCCCGCCGCTCCGCTTCTTCGCGCGGGCCCCGCGTGACGACGAGCAGGTTCTCGAGCGCCGTGAGCTCGGGGAAGACGCGGATGATCTGGAACGTGCGCCCCACGCCCATGTTCGCGATGCGGTACGGCTTGAGGCCGTCGATGCGGTGGCCGTGGAGCAGGACGCGCCCGCCCTCCGGGCGCTCCATGCCCATGATGCAGTTGAAGAGCGTGGTCTTGCCGGAGCCGTTGGGGCCGATGAGGCCGTAGATCTTTCCCGGCGCCAGCGTGAGCGAGACGCGGTTGACGGCGGTGACGCCACCGAAGCTCTTGCGAACCTCCTCGACGGCGAGCGCGGGGGTCGCCATCAGATCGTCCGCGGCAGGCGGTATTTCATCTGCAGCAGGCCGAGCACGCCGCGCGGCATGAGGAGGACGACGGCGATGATGATGGCGCCGAAGAGCAGCTGGTGGAGATAGATGAAGCGCGCCCACACCAGCTCCTGGAAGATGAAGAGGGCCGCCGCGCCCAGCACGGGCCCCCACACCGTGCCCTTGCCGCCGAAGAGCACCATGACGATCATCGTGATCGTCATCGCGAGCGGAAACACGCTGATGGGCTCGATGTAGCCCTGGTCGCGCGCGGCGAGCCCGCCCACGATGCCGGCACCCACCGCCGAGAGCAGGAACGCGTACAGCTTGTGACGGAAGGTATCGATGCCCATCGCCTCCGCCGCCACCTCGTCCTCGCGGATGGTCATCAGCCGCAGGCCGAAGCGCGACGTGATGATGAGGTATGTCAGCGCCGTCACCGCCATCGCCGTCAGCCCCATCACGTAGTAGATGGGGATGGTCGCGTCCAGCGTCGGCATCGAGAGGCCGAAGCCCCCGCCCGTGAGCCCCTCGAAGTACGAGGTGAGCGCACGCAGCACCTCGTTGAGACCCAGCATCGAGATCGCGAAGTACGGCCCCTTCAGTCGCAGGCACGGGTAGCCGATCGTCAGCGCGAGCACGCAGGCGGCGGCGCCCCCGGCGAAGGAGGCAAGCAGCCAGGGCCAGCCCGCGCTGGTGACGAGAATGGCCGTCGTGTAGGCGCCGGCGCCGAAGAAGGCGACGTGGCCGAAGGAGACGTAGCCGGTGAGGCCCGAGATCAGGTTCCACGAGCCCGCGAGGGCGATCCACATGAACAGCTGCAGCATGGAGCGCACGCCGTACCCGCTTCCGAACGAGGGGTACACGGCGAGCGCGGCCACGAGCACGACGAGGCCGCCGATGAAGAGCCGCGCCCGCCCGCTCACGTCGAGCGCCCTCCGAGCAGTCCGGTGGGCCGCACGAGGAGGACAAGCACGAGCAGGACGTAGGCGACCGCCTCCGAGAGCTGCGTGGTGAGAAAGAGGGAGGCGAGCTGCTCGATGAGCCCGAGCAGCAGCCCTCCCAGCAGCGCGCCCGGGTAGTTCCCCGCGCCGCCGAGGACGATGACGAGGAAGGACTTGAAGGTCCAGATCTGCCCCATCTCGGGCTGGATGGCGACCATGACCGCGATGAGTGTGCCCCCCGCCGCGGCGAGCGCGGAGGCGAGGCCGAACGAGATGAGATGGATGCGCTGCACGTCGATGCCGCACACCATGGCGACCTCGCGGCTCTGCGAGGTGGCGCGGATGGCCTTGCCCAGGCGTGTCTTCTGCAGGAAGAGGAAGGCGGCCGCCGTGATCGCAGCCGAGAAGAGGCACGCGATCACCCTCGGCTTCGAGAATGCGAACGACCCCATCAGCCAGGAGCCGGTGAAATACTCCACCGCGCGCAAGTCGGAGGTGAACGCCAGTTGGGCGACGTTGACGAGCGCGATCGATACGCCAAAGGTTAGCAGCAGCGAGGACAGCTCCGGCGCGTCCACCACGCGGAAGACGAGGGTCCGCTGCAGGACGGCGCCGATGGCGAACAACACCGCCATCGAGATGGGCAGCGACAGATACGGGTTGAGGCCGAAGGCGCTGTGGAGGAAGTACGTGGTGTAGGCGCCCAGCATCAGCATCGGCCCGTGCGCGATGTTGATGACCCGCATCACCCCGAAGATGAGCGCGAGCCCCAGCGCCACCATCGCGTAGAGGGACCCCGCGAGGATGCCGGAGATGATGACCTGCCCCAGCATCGCCGGCGTGATGACGACGTTCATGACGGCCGCGTGATCGCGCCCCCCACCGAGCCGCCCGCGAGGCGGGGGGGAACGATCAGCGGGCGTTCCAGGGCGGCGTCGGGAAGCGCGCCTTGATGCCGGCGAGCTCGTCCGGCCACACGATGTGCTTCTTGCCCTCCTGCCACTGGAGGATGACCATCTTGTGCGCGACCTGGAAGCCCGTCTCGTCGACCTTGTAGTCGCCGAAGGCCGTCTTCATCTCCAGCTTGAGCAGCGCCTCGCGCACCTTGTCGGAGTCCAGCGTGCCCGCGCGCTTGACGCCCTCGCCGTACACCACGCAGCCCGAGTAGCCGGCGGCGGAGTGATAGACGGGCTCGTGGCCGAACTCCTTCTTGTAGGCGGTCACGAATTCCTTCTGCCCCGGGTAGGGCAGCTGGTCGTCCCACTGCGTGGCGCCGTAGACGTACTCCGCGTTCTGCTTGAGGAGGTCGTAGAACTCCGGCAGGTCGCCGCCCACCGTGACGCCGTACATCTTCGGATTGACGTTCAGCTCTTTCATCTGGCGCGTGATGGCCACCGCGTCGTCGAAGTACGTGGCGGCGGCGAGCACATCGGGGTTGGTGGCCTTGATCTTGGTGAGCATCGCCGAGAAGTCCTGGTTACCCTTTGGATACGACTCCTGGAAGACCACCTGCATCCCGCGCTTCTTGGCCAGCTCCGCCGTGGCCACCGCCGCCGTCTTCGTGAAGAGGGTGTCCTCGTTGACGACGGCGATCGTCTTCAACCCGCGCTTGGCCGCCATGTCCACGAGGCCTTCCAGGTACACCTCCGCGGGCGAGATCACCATGAAGATGTACTTGCGGCCCTTCTTGAAGATCGAGGTAGTCGCCGCCAGTGGCGTCACCATCACTTTTTTGTATTTCTCCGTGACGTTGGCGACCGCTTCCGTGATCGGCGACGAGTACGGCCCCATCACGGCGTCCACCTTGTCCTCCGTGATGAGCTTCTCGTAGAGACGCACGCCGGTCTGCGGCGTGGACTGGTCGTCGTACACGACGAGATCGATCTTGCGGCCGAGCAGTCCGCCCTTGCCGTTCAGCTCCTTGATGCAGAGCTGGTAGCCCTCGTGCTGGTACTTGCCGAGCTTGGCGTAGGTACCCGTGAGGGACAGCGAGGCGCCGATGCGGATCGGCCCCTGCGCCGTGGCGGGCAGGCTGGAAAACAGCACGGCGAGGGCGACGAATAGAGAGCCGAGCGCCTTGAGTGTCATCGGAATTCCTCCTGGGGGGTAAACCCGCATGACTCATAGCATCCGGGCATTTGGCGTGTCAAGGTCACCACGCGTGGGCGAGCGCCGCGGCGACCCCGATGGTATCGTGGAACCGTACCGGCTTCCGCGAAGCCCAATCCTATAAGCGCCATCAGACCAGGGGAGTGTCGATGCCAGGCCAAACGATTCTGCTCGTCGAGGACCACGCGGACGCCCGCGAGGCGCTCCAGGCCCTGCTGGAGATGGAGGGCTACGAGGTGGTGACGGCGGGGGAAGGGCTGGCGGCGCTGGACATCGCGCGCTCGAAGCACCCGGACATCGCGCTCATCGACATCGGCCTCCCCGGGCTCGACGGCTACGAGGTGGCCCGGCGCCTGCGCGCCGCCGAAGGCCCCCAGCCTATTCTGGTCGCGCTCACCGGCTACAGCCAGCCTCAGGATCGCCGGGACGCGGAGGCGGCGGGCTTCGACGCGCACCTCGTGAAGCCCGTGGACCCCGCCGACCTCACGCGCGTGCTGACTACTCTCGGAACTCCTGGTCGAGGATCTCGCGGATGAAACGGTCGAGCGACACGGGATAGAAGCGCGCGTCCGGAGAGATGATGACGCCGGTGTCGATGATCTCGCGCTGCGCCAGCTCTTCGAGGACGCGGTCGAGGTGGCCGTGAGCGTCGCGCTCCTGGCGGCGGATCTTGAGGTCCTCGCTCTCCACCGCCACGCGCGAGGCGTAGCGGAAGCTGAACACGCGCGCGACGAGCCGCCGATCCATCAGCTCCGTCTCCCCGAAGGCCTCGCCATAGGTGGTGCCGTCGTTGCCGGCGGCGATCACGAGCCGCGGCGACACCTTGATGCGGCCGCGCACCTCGACGGAGCGGGCGGGATGGTCGTGCTCGGGGCCCACGAGGATGTACGGAAGCACGTGGTAGCCGGTGATGATGCCGCGTACGGGCTTGCGCACGACGCGCGTGGCGTCGAACACGCTCTTGAGGAACTCCGGATCGGACCACTCCTCGCCCATGGGCTCAGTGTAATGCGAAAGCGCCGCACGCAATCGTTGACATCGCGCGCGAAGCCGGGCGAAGGTACGGCATGGACCATCAGGCCCTCGTCGCCCGCCCGTCCGCGATCACGCACTGGGTCCACACGTGCGAACGCTGCGGAGAGCGCATGGTCGAAAACCACTGCAAGATCATCTGCCCGAACTGTGGCCTATGCAGGGACTGTAGCGACCCCTGATCCGCCCCGGGTATTCCTGCTCTCCCCCGCCCACTGCGGGGGCGAGCGGGCCCAGATGATGCTGTCGCCGCGCGCGGGATTTCCCCTCGCCCGCCAGCTCCGCACCCCCGGCGGTGCCCCCCTCGGCGACGTCTTCTCCTTCCTGAGCGGCCTGTACTTCCGCGGCAAGCTCGCCTACGCGCGCGCCTTCGCCGGCGACGAGGCGGGCGTGCTCGTCATCACGCCGCACGCGGGTCTACGGCCGGCGGCGACCCCCGTCACCGGCGACGAGCTTCGCGCGGCGGCGCGGGTGGACATCAGCCTCACCAACCCGACGTACCGTGAGGCGCTGGAGGCGAGCGCGACGCAGCTGGCGGCGGCGCTCGGACCCGCCGCGCGCGTCGTCCTCCTCGGCAGCATCGCCTCCGACAAGTACGTGTCCATCCTGGGCCGCGTCTTCGGCGAGCGGCTGCTCTTTCCGGTGGACTTCGTAGGCCGCGGCGACATGAGCCGCGGCGGGCTGCTGCTCCGGTGCGTGCGCGAGGGGCGCCCGCTCGATTACGTGCCGGTGCTCGGCGCCACGCGCCACGGCACGAGGCCGCCGCGGCTGACGAGGCTGCGCTGATGCCGGCGCCGGCGCGAAAGAAGAAAGCGGCCGCGCCGGCGCGAGCCCGGCCGAGCCGTGATCATCATCCGGCGAAGCGGTCGGCCGCGAAGTCCGCGAGCGTGGTGGGTTCGGTGTCCATTCCTCGGGACGCGGATGACGTCGTGCTCGACGTCGAGGGACGCAAGGTGAAGCTGACGAACCTCGGCAAGGTGTTCTGGCGGCAGGCGGGGATCACGAAGGGGGACCTGCTGCAGTACTACGCCGAGATCGCGCCCGCGCTGCTGCCCCACGTGCGGGAGCGCGCGATGGTGATGAAGCGGTATCCCAACGGCGCCGACGGCGAGTTCTTCTTCATGAAGCGCGCGCCCCAGGGCCGGCCCCAGTGGATCGAGACGTGCTCCATCGAGCACGCCTCCGGCAACGTCATCGACTTCCCCATCATCAACGACGTCGCCTCCCTGTTGTGGGTCGTCAACCTCGGGTGCATCGATCTCAACCAGTGGTACGCGCGGTGTGACGACGTGGACCGCCCCGACTACCTGCACTTCGATCTCGACCCCGGCGACGGGGTGCCCTTCACGCAGGTGCTCGAGGTCGCGCAGCTCGTGAACGAGACGCTGCAGCGGCTGCAGCTGCCCACCCTCGTGAAGACGAGCGGCTCCAAGGGCGTGCACGTGTACGTGCCCATCGTACGGGGGCCCACGCAGAAGCAGGTGTGGGAAGTCTCGAAGGCCATCGCCAACGATCTCGCCAAGCGTCATCCCGCGCTGATGACGGCGGTGTACAGGCGCGAGGCGCGGCCTGCAGGGCGGGTGCTCGTGGACTACAACCAGAACGCGTGGGGCCGCACGCTGGCCTCCGTGTATTCCGTGCGGCCGCGCCCGCGCGCGAGCGTGTCGACGCCGGTCACGTGGGCCGAGATCGCGCGCGGGCTCGCCACCGAGGACTTCCGCATCGACAACGTGCCCGCGCGCGTGCGGGCGATGGGCGATCTGTGGGCCCCCCTCAACGAGCGGGGAGGCCGCGCCGACCTCACACCGCTCTTCACACCACCGCGAGCGCCTCGATCTCGATGAGGTAGTCGGGGTGGGCGAGCGCGCTCACCTGAATCAGGGTGGAGGCGGGGCCCTTCTTGCCGAAGAATTCTTCACGGATGCCCACGAGATCCGGCCGGTAGCGGACGTCGGTGAGGTACGTGGTGATCTTGACGATCGACTCCATGCGCCCGCCGCCGGCCTCGACGAGGGCCTTGATGCACCGGAACACCTCGCGGGCCTGGCCCTTGAAGTCGCCCCGGTGCAGCACGCCGCCGTCCTTGTCGTAGGCGACCTGGCCGGCGAGAAACAGGATCGTCTGCGCGCCGGTGACCTTGATCGATTGGCTGTAGGTGGCCGGCTCGAACACGCCGGGCGCGGAATACTTCTCGATGTTCGCCATGGGGTGGACCTCCCGGGACGAGTGTACCGCCGCTCAGGCGGCCTTGTCCGCGGCCGCCTCGCTCGCGATCGCCTCCGGCGGGCCGTCGTCTGCGATGCCGGCGGTCCAGATCTCGCGCTCGCGCTCGGTCATGTTCCCCCGTGGCGCCAGCCGCGGATCTTCGTAGCCCCACCGGCCGACGTCGACGAGGTACTGCGCGCGCGAGATGAGCGTGCCCTGGCAGAGCCGCTCGGGGCCCGAGACCGCGAGCTCGCGATCGAGGCGGACCATCAGCTCGCGCATCACGGTGGGAGGGATGCGGTGGCGCTCGCAGGGGTAGATGAAGCCGAACATCACGAGGTGGGCGACGAGCACCCGCCAGTACCCGTCGAACCGGCTCACCAGTCTTTCCCAGTCCAGGGTGTCCGCGGAGGCGCGGATGATGTGCGCGATGTCGGCGCCGTCGTACCGCTCGCGCTCCATGATGAACGCCTTCGACCAGATCATCTCCTCCGCCGGGATCAGCCGGGCGGGCATGTCGAGGACCTCGTCGGCGACGGCGTGCTCGAACCAGCCGTCGTCGACGGCCACCACTCCGTTGCCCGAGCTGAAGATGACGTCGACGAACTCTTCCCCGTGGCGCGCCTTGCCCAGCCAGTGCGGAAACGGCACGTCCGTCTCGCAGCCGGCGGACGCCAGCGTGTCGAGCACGCGGTCGAAATCGCGCGGGTGGACGAAGATGTCGAAGTCCTTCGTGTGCCGTGCGATGCCCGTGTACCGCTCGAAGGCATACGCGCCGCCCACGAGAAAGGACAGATCCGCTTCGTTCAGCATCCCCATGGAGCGCTGGTAGAAGGCGCGGGCGACGGGGTCGAGCTGGCTGTTCATGTCAGGAAATCCTTGCAATGGACGGGCCGACGACGACGGCATGCGCGGCGGCCGATCCGTTGCCACCGCCGCTCTCGGGCTGCGGCGCCCGCTCGACGGGGATCTCGATGACGCGGAAGGGCGGCCGATCCGGGTAGAGCCGCCGCAGCAGCGGCATGGCCACGTTGTACACGGGCACGCCCGTGCTCGTGACCCCTTCCGGCTGCCCGCGGTGCGCGTGCCCGTGCACGACGGCCGACACGTGGTACCGGTTGATGGGCTCCTCGAGCCGGCTGGAGCCGAGGAAGGCGGCGATCTCCGGGAACTCGCCTGCCACGGTGGCCGCGATCGGCGCGTAGTGCAGCACGGCCACCCGCCGCGGCGTGCGCAGCTGCGCGAGCGCCCGCTCGAGCTTCAGCGCCTCGTCCACGGCGGCGCGCACGAAGGCCTTGATGGTCGGCTCGCCCCACGCCTGCAGCGCCCGCTCGCCGAAGCCTCCCGCGAACCCCTTGCAGCCGGCGAAGCCGATGCCCTTCACCTCCACGCCGTCGCCGTCGAGGATGGTCACGCCGGCATCGGTGAGGATCGCGCACACCTCGTCGGCGTTGTCCGACTCGTAATCGTGGTTGCCGAAGACCGCCACGATGGGCACCCGCGCCGCCGCCAGCTCGCGCGCGAGGAGGCGGGCCTCCTCCGGCAAGCCGTAGCCGGTGAGATCTCCGCACAGCACGAGGACGTCCGCGCTCTCCGACACCTGCGTGAACAGCCGCTTCAAGGTGTCGGGCACGGTCGTCTTCGCGCAGTGCAGATCTCCGACGGCGGCGACGCGGATGACGTCGATCACCGGCGCGGCCGCCCCTCGCCCACCGCCTCCGGCCGCTGCGTTTCCATCAGCGACTTGAAGCGTGCGAGATCCTCGACCATGACGCTCTTGGGATCCGCGCCGAGGAGCGCCGCCACGCCGTGGCCGAGCATGCCCCCCAGCGGGCGGTACGACATGGTGACGTGCAGCCGGGTGCGGTGGGCGTGCCGGCTGAAGCGGACGGAGCCCGTGTGCTCGACGAGCGCTCCTTCCACGGTGCGCCAGGCGAGCGTGCGGTTGGCCTCGGAGCGCGTCGTCACCGCGTCCCACTCGATGGGCGTCCCCGCGGGGCCGAGGACCACCCAATGCGTGCGACCGCCACCGAGCGCGCGCACCTCGCGCACGTGGGACAGGAACTGCGGCAGGTTCTCGAAGCGGGACCAGAACTCGAAGACCCGCTCCACCGGCGCGTCGATGTCGATGGAGTGCCTGATCTCGATGCGGCCGGCGCCCCGCCGCGCCGTCCACGCCACCGCCGCCACGCCCGCCAGCACGCCCGCGAGCGCCCACCCGTAGCTGCCGAGGAACTCCGACATGCCGGAGCGCTTGCGCAGGGTGAGCCGGCCGCCTTCCAGCCGCGGCTTGAAGGAGCGAGGATCGCGCACGACCTCGCTCAGCTCGGCGCCGAGCCGCCGTACCGGGGCCAGGGTGCCGAGGTTACGGGCACGCCCCCTGACGTCCACCTCGCGCAGGTCGTCCGCGAGGGCGAGGCCGCGCTCGGCCACGTCGCGCGACGTCGCCTGCAGGGCCTCCGCGGCGATCGACATCGTGTCGCCGAGCCGGGTTCGCCTGCGCTCGCCCTTGTCGGGATCCAGGAGGTACATGAGTCCAGCGCCGATGCCGGTGGAGCCGATGAGAGTCAGAGCAGTGTTCATTACGCCTCCTCAGGGTTGCAGGACGATCTTCGTGCAACCGTCCTGCTTGTCTCTCCACATCCGGTACGCGGCGGGCGCCTCGTCCAGCCGCATCCGGTGGGAGATGATGGCCGTGGGGTCGATCGCGTTCTGAAGAATTCGAGCAAGCAGCGGCCGCATGTAGCGGTGCACGTGGGTCTGGCCCATCTTCAGCGTCAAGCCTTTGGCGAAGGCGGCCCCGAAGGGGACTTTGTCGAGAACGCCGCCGTACACGCCGGGGATGGACACGGTGCCGCCCTTGCGGCACGCGGTGATGGCCTGGCGGAGGACGTGCGGCCGGTCCGTCTCCAGCATCATGGCCTGCTTGGCGCGGTCGTACAGCGCGTCCACCGAGGTGCCGTGCGCCTCGGTGCCGACGGCGTCGATGCACGCGTCGGGCCCGCGCCCGCCCGTGCGCTCCTTCAGCTCCTCGAAGACGTCAACCTCTTCATAGTTCAGGACCTCGGCCCCGCCATACTTCGCGGCGAGCGCCAGGCGCTCGGGAAAGCGGTCGATGGCGATCACGCGCTCGGCGCCGAGCATGAAGGCGCTCTTCACCGCGAACTGCCCCACGGGCCCGCAGCCCCACACCGCCACCACGTCGCCGGGTTGGATGCGGCATACTTCCGCCGCCATGTAGCCGGTGGGCAGGACGTCGGAGAGGAAGAGCGCCTGGTCGTCGGTGACGTTCTCGGGCACCTTCATCGGCCCCACGTCGGCGAAGGGCACGCGCACGTACTCGGCCTGCCCGCCCGCGTAGCCGCCGTACAGATGGGAGTAGCCGAAGAGACCGGCGCCGGAGAACCCGTACACCTTCTCGAGCATCTCCGCGTTCGGATTGGAGTTGTCGCAGAGCGACCACAGGTCCCGCGTGCAGAAGAAGCAGCGTCCACACGCGATGGCGAACGGCACCACCACGCGATCCCCCACGCGCAGCGTGCGGCATTCGGGCCCCACCTCGACCACGTCGCCCATGAACTCGTGGCCCAGGATGTCGCCCGCCTTCATCATCGGGATGAAGCCCCCGTAGAGATGCAGGTCGGAGCCGCAGATCGCCGTCGACGTCACCTTCACGATGGCGTCGCGCGGGTTGATGATGGTGGGATCGGGGACCGTCTCCACCCGCACGTCGCCCGTGCCGTACCAGCACACGGCTCTCATCGACCGCTTCCGTCCGCGCCGCGCGGCTGGCGGGCCACGCTCGGCGTCTCCCCCGCCTCCATCACCTGCTTGAAGGTCCGCAGGTCGCGCGCGACCTGTTGCGCGGGCTCCTCGCCGAAGACCTTCGCGAGCGCGGCGCCCAGCCGGCCGGCGGGCGGCGCGTAGTGCAGCATCACGCGCACCTCGGTGCCGCGATGGCCGGGAGCGGGCGAGAAGGTGACGGAGCCCGCGTGCTCCACGTCCGCGTTGTCCACGGCTCGCCACGCGATGCGCTCGTTGGCCGCCTCGTCCACGATCTCGGCGTCCCATTCCACCTTCCGCCCCGCGGGCGCGCGCGCGACCCAGTGCGAGCGCCGCTCGTCGAAGACGGTGACGGACAGAAGGTGGTGCATGAACCGCGGCAGGTTCTCGAAGTTGCGCCAGAACCGGTAGACCTCGTCGAGGGGCCGGTTGATCGTCACGCAACGGTCCACCCGCGGGCCGGCTACACGCGTGAGGGAGGGGCCGCGGCCGAGGGCGGCCCGGTACACGAGTCCCCCGCCGACGACGGAGAGCAGGGCGCCGCCGAGCGAGCGCCGCTTGAGCCCGTACACCAACAGCGCGCCACCGCTCATCGCCGAGCCCCAACGCTCGGCCTCGCGCATGGTGGTCACGGGGGCCTGCAGCGTGGCGCGCCTGCTCACTGCTCCGACTCCCAGCGGTTGCGATCGCGAGCCTCGAGGATCTCCTGTGATGTCCGCACTTCTTCGTCGGGTGCGCGCGGCACGCCGAGGGCCTCACCGAGGTCGTCGACCACGGACTGGTCCGGTGTGGCCACGCTGCCGCCCACCGCCTCCTCCCCGACGTGATCCGCGCGCTGCCAGTCGGCATCCGGATCGCCCCCCGAGAGCGCGGGGCTGGTGGAGCGATAGCGCCGCAATTCCTCCTCCACCTGGCGCTCGACGTCGGTGCGGATGACGGCCGTCTCCGCGGCCACGGGGCCCTGCAGCTCTTCCTCCGGCACGCGGCGCCGGGCGGAAGCTTCCGCGATGTCCTGGGGATTGTCGGCTCGTTTGGTCGGACGTTTGGTGGTCGCTTTCTTCTTCATGGCGGAAACTAACCAGCGAACGCCGTGCCAGCGACGACGCCGATGTAAATCGTATAATCAGCGGTATGGCTGACTTTCTCGACGACCTCGCCGAGCGCGCGGGTTTTCGCGGCCGCCCACGGCGCACCGGCTGCAGGTGAACGAGGGCGCGCTACCCCGGCGCGATACCCCGGCCCATTCTCAACACACCACCAGCCAGCGCCCCGCCAAACCGGCGATCTCGCGCTCCACGAGCGCGCCGCGCGCCACGAGCCGCGCCACGCTCGCGGCCGCCTCCGTGGCCGGGACGCCGAAGAGCCGGCGCAGGACGGGAAGACGGGTGAAGACGGCGGCCTTCGCGTAGCGGGCCACCACCGCGTCGAGCGCGGCCGCCCGCGGCATGCGCCGGCCTTGCGCCGCGGCCTCCGGCAGCCACGCCTCGAGGAGGTCCCAGCGGTAGGAGAACGTCGGCTCGTACCGCTCCTCGCGCTTGACGATCCACAGCCCCTGCTGCAGCTCCGCCATCGCGCGCTCGAACTCGCGCGTGCGGCCCGGCTCGAGCAGGAACGTGTTGCCGCGCAGCTCACGCGTGTACTGCGGGTGCTCGCGCATGAGGGCGTCCATCAGCCGCCGGGCGGTATGCGAGAGGCGGCCCGCCTCGTACTCGGCGCGGTAGTCGCGCGCGCGCTGCCGCCCGCGGGCGAGCGCGTAGAAGGCCGGGAAAAGATCGAGGGCGACGAGCACGGGCCGGCCACGCAGGAGCTTGCCGTAGTACACCCGCCGCGCCGCGGGCAGGTCGTCTTTCAATCGCCACGTGAGACCCACGCCGTCATCGTGGTGCGAGCGGCGCGGCCAGCGCGGATGGGCGCGGCCGACCACCGCTTCCCACAGGCACGGCACGCCCTCCGGGAAGCAGTAGAAGGTGGAGCAGAAGCCGACCGCGTTGACGAAGGCGAGAGCGGCGCGCTCGCCGCGCACGCGCAGCGCGGGCCGGCGGCGGAAGCGCTCGTCCCGCAGACGCTGGAGATGGCGGGCGGCAATGCTAGGATGCGTGGCGTCCGATGGCTTCGACGGGATGGTTCTGCTACCTCCTCGAGTGCGCCGACGGCACGCTGTACGCGGGCATCACCACCGCCGTGGACCGGCGGCTCACCGCGCACAACCTGGGCTCGGCGTCGAAGTATACGCGCGCGCGCCGGCCCGTGCGTGTGGTGCACACCGAGCCGTGGCCCGATCGCTCCTCCGCCACCCGCAGGGAACTCGCCCTCAAGAAGCTCTCCCGCACCGCGAAGCTGGCTCTCGTTCGATTACATGGGGGGCCTCGAAGGGCCCCCCATTCCCCCCGACGCTCGGCAGCGCCCCGGCGAAGC
>CAYQQT010000038.1:0-13763 GCA_964419375.1 uncultured bacterium | reverse complement strand
GCCGGCGGCGGCGATGAGCACGCCGAGCCCGCGCCCCGCCGCGGTGGTGGCGTACTCCTCGGTGCGCTTGGGCGTGCGGTGCGCGGAGGCCACCACCACTTCGTGGCCGACCTGCAGCGTGTCGAGCACTTTCACGGTCTCCAGCATGATCGTCAAATCCGAGTCGCTGCCCAGCACGATACCCACGCGAACGGGATTGGCCACGGCGGTGTCTGTCTCCTCTGCTCAGGCCGGGCGCGGGGCGCGGCGACCGATGTCCGTCCGGAAGTGCATGCCGTGGAAGCGGATGCGGGCGACGCCGTCGTAGGCGGCCTGGATCGCGCTCGGCACGTCGCCGGCGACGGCGGTGACGCCGAGCACGCGCCCGCCCGCGGTCACGAGGGCACCGTCACGCATCGCCGTGCCGGAGTGGAACACGTGCACGCCCGGCAGTGAGGCCGCCGCCTCCACGCCCGTGATCGGCACCCCCGTCGCGTACGGTCCCGGGTAGCCGCCGGAGGCGAGGGTTACGCACACGGCGGCCTGCGGTGACGCCTGCGCCGCGGGCGGCCGTTCGCCGCGCGCGACGGCGACGAGGGCGGGAACGAGGTCGCCGGTGGAGCACGCCATGATGGGCTGGACTTCCGGATCACCGAAGCGGCAGTTGAACTCGATGACCTTCGGCCCCTCGGCCGTGAGCATGAGACCGACGTAGAGCACGCCCGAGTAGGGTGCGGCGTCGCGTGCGAGCGCGCGCACGGTGGGCTCCACGATCGTCCGCATGATGCGGGCCTGCATGGCCGCGTCCACCGCCGCCACCGGCGTGGAGGCGCCCATGCCCCCCGTGTTGGGGCCGACGTCGCCGTCGAAGACGGTCTTGTGGTCCTGGGCGGCCGCGAAGAAGGCGGCGTGCTCGCCGCTCACGAGGGCGAAGAACGACGCCTCCTCGCCGCGCATAAACTCCTCTACCACGACGGTGGCGCCCGCGGCGCCGAACGCGCGCTGCTCCATGCACTGCGCCACCGCCTCGTCGGCCTCCGCGAGCGTCCGGCACACGATGGCGCCCTTGCCGGCGGCGAGGCCGTCCGTCTTCACGACCACCGGCGCGCCCAGCGTGCGGCAATAGCGGCGCGCGCTCTGCGGATCGTCGAACGTCTCGAAGCGCGCCGTCGGAATGGCGTGCCGCGCCATGAGCGCCTTCGCGAACGCCTTCGAGCCTTCGATGGCCGCCGCCGCCGCGCAGGGGCCGAACACGAGGAGGCCCTTGGCGACGAAGCGATCGGCGAGCCCCGCCACCAGCGGCACCTCGGGGCCGATGACGGTGAGATCGATGGACTCCGCGGCCGCGAAGCCGACGAGCCCGTCGGCGTCGTCCACGCCCAGGGGCAGGCACGTCGCGTGGGCGGCGAGGCCGGGATTGCCGGGCGCGGCATACAGGCGCGTCACGAGCGGGCTCTGCGCGATCTTCCACGCCAGCGCGTGCTCGCGCCCGCCCCCGCCCACGAGGAGCACCTTCACTCGCCCGCTCCGTCCGTCTTGTCGACGACCTCGAGGTGCGCGCGCGCGATGCGCGCCCACGGGCTGCCGGAGTCCAGCTCCAGGTACCGCTGCCAGTGCACGACGGCCTCGTCCCCGCGGCCCGCGCGCGCGAGCGCGCCCGCGAGGTTGAAGTGGGCATCGGCGTAGTCCGGTGACGTCTCGAGCGCGCGCCGGTACCACTCCATCGCCGCCGTAACCTCTCCGCGATCCTCGCTCAGCGAGCCGAGGTTGTACGCCGCCTCCGCGCACCCCGCGTCGTGCTGCAGCGCGGCGGCGTAGGCGGCGTGCGCCTCGTCGTGCTTGCCCATGCGGTGCAGCAGCAGCCCCAGGTTGTTCCAGGCGGCGGCGTAGGTGGGATCGATCCCGACCACGCGCCGGTAGGCGTCGATGGCCTCCTCCCAGCGGGCGGGATCGCCGTCCCATTCGCTCGCGCGCTCGAACCAGGTCTCCGCCTGCTCCGCGGGGGGAGCGAGCGGCCGCACGAGGCCGGTGGCGAGCGTGGCCGCCGCCGCCTGCTCGAGGCCGCCCGCGTCGAGGTCGAGCACCGTCTGGCCCGTGCGCGGATCGAAGCGCACGCGGTCGGACTGCGCGAGCAGCCGCGAGCCGTCGAGCACGAAGCGCACCTCCGCCAGCGGCTGCTCGAGCGTCGGCTCACGGCGCCGGACGGCCTCCAGAGCGCGGCGGATCTGCATCACCGACGCCCCCGCGTCGAGGAGCGCGGCCGCCGCGCGCAGCGCGAGCAGGTCGCGGAAGCTGTAGCCCCCGTCGCCGCGCAGCAGGTCCAGGCGGCGGAGCTGCGCGGTCCGCTTCGGCGTGAGCGTGAGGATGCGCGTCAGCTCCCGCAGGCCGTAGACGCGCTCGGCCGGTGTCGGTCTAGTGCCGGAAATGGCGGATGCCCGTGGTGACCATGGCGATGTCGTGCTCGTTGGCGGCGGCAATCACGTCCTCGTCGCGGAGCGAGCCCCCGGGCTGGATCACCGCCGTGGCGCCGGCTTCGGCGACGACGTCGAGGCCGTCGCGGAACGGGAAGAACGCATCGGAGGCGCAGACGCTGCCTTCGGTAGCGAGGCCGATTTGCCGGGCGCGCATCACCGCGAGGCGGGCGGAGTCGACGCGGTTCATCTGGCCGGCGCCCACGCCCACCACCTGGTCCGCCGTGGTGAGCACGATGGCGTTGGACTTGGCGTGCTTGGCCACGCGCCACGCAAAGCGCAGGGCGCGCTCCTCGGCGGGCGTGGGGGCGCGCTTCGAGACCGTCGTGAGACCCGCTGGATTTAGGTCCGCCACATCGGTCGTCTGGGCGAGGAGGCCGCCGAGGACGCTGCGGTACTCGGGCAGGCGCGCGGGCAGCGTGCGGCGGTCGCAGCCCACCTCGAACACGCGGCACTTCTTCTTGGTCGCGCGCAGCTCCGCGAGCGCGTCGGGCGCGTAGGCGGGCGCGAACAGGACCTCGACGAAGATGCCCGCGAGCGCCTCCACCACGGCCATGTCGAGGGGGCGATTGACGCCGACGATGCCGCCGTAGATCGACACGGGATCGCACGCCTTGGCCTTCGCCATCGCCTGCCCCACGGAGGCGCCGAGGGCGGCGCCGCAGGGATTCGTGTGCTTGATCACGACGGCGGCGGGATCGTCGAGCTCGAGCAGCAGCCCCAGCGCCGCCGAGAAGTCGAGCAGGTTGTTGTAGCCGAGCTCGGGGCCGTGCAATTGCTTCATGCCGGCGAGGCCGAAGGCGGGGCCGCCCGGCACACGGTAGAACGCCGCCTGCTGATGCGGGTTCTCGCCATAGCGCAGCGTGAGCGCGCGCTCGCCCTCGAGCCGCAGCGGGTGCGGAAACTCGTCGGGCGCGCGCTCCGGCGTCGAGGTGGCGCCCGGCGAGCGCAGCCAGGCGGCGATGGCGGCGTCGTACTGGGCGGTGCGGCGGAACGCCTCCTGCGCCAGCCGTGCGCGCGTCTCGGCGCCGAGGCTGCCGCCGCCCGCGCGCAGCTCGTCGAGGACCGCGCGGTACTGCGAGGGGTCCGTCACCACCGCCACGCTCGCGGAGTTCTTGGCGGCGGCGCGGATCATCGCGGGCCCGCCCACGTCGATCTGCTCGATCGCATCCGCCATGGTCACCCCGGGACGCGCGACCGTCGCCTCGAACGGGTAGAGCGCGACCACCACGAGGTCGATGGGCGGGATGCCGTGACGCTCCAGCGCGGCCACGTGCTCGGGCACGTCGCGACGGGCAAGGATGCCGCCGTGGATGTGCGGGTGCAGCGTCTTCACGCGCCCGTCCATCATCTCCGGAAACCCGGTGACGTCCGCCACGTCGCGCACCGCCACACCGGACTCGCGCAGGAGCTTGGCGGTCCCGCCCGTGGACAGGATCTCGATGCCGAGGGTAACCAGCGCCCTCGCGAAGTCCACCACCCCCGTCTTGTCGTGAACCGAGACGAGCGCGCGACGCACCTTCACGGCGCCCCCTCCACGATGACCTGCCGGCCCACCACGCGCAGCCGCCCCTGCGCGAAGAGGCGCACCGCGTGCGGCAGCAGCCGGTGCTCCTCGACCAGGATGCGGGCCGACAGCGAGGCTTCCGTGTCCCCGTCCCGCACGGGCACGCTCGCCTGCAGCACGATGGGCCCGCTGTCGAGCCCGTCGTCCACGAAGTGCACGGTGGCGCCCGCCACCTTCACGCCGTGGTCGAGCGCCTGCCGCTGGGCGGCGAGGCCGGGAAAGGCGGGCAGCAGGGAGGGATGCACGTTGAGCATCCGCCCCGCGAACGCGCGCACGAAGGCGGGCGACAGCAGGCGCATGAAGCCCGCCAGGCACACGAGGCCGACCTCGTGCGCGCGCAGCGTGTGCGCGAGCGCCGCATCGTACGCGTCGCGATCGGCGTAGTCCTTGGGATTCAGGAACACGGCGGGCACGCCGGCGGCGGTGGCCCGCTCCAGCGCCGCCGCCCGCTCGCGATCCGAGATGACGACGGCCACGCGCGCCGGGTAGTCGGGACGCGCGGCGGCGTCGAGGATCGCCTGGAGGTTCGATCCCCGCCCGGAGGCGAGCACGCCCACGCGCAGGCTCACGCCGCCGCCTCGCGCGTGCCGGACGTGGCGGAGGCGGCGGAGCAGATGGGGCACCGCGACGCCGGACGCATGATGCCGGAGTCGCGCGGGAACATCCCCGCCAGCCACCAGTCGAGCGCGACCTGCAATTGCTTACGCAAGCCGACGAGCTTGTAGAGGTGCAGCGCATTCCAGAACAGCCACGCGGGGTAGCCGGAGAAGCGCAACCCCATCACCTCCACCACCGCGTCCCGCTCGCCCAGCGACACGAGCATGCCCTGGGGGGCGAAGCTGATGCTGGCGAGCGGCCGCCCCGCGAGGTCGGCGAGGATGTTGGCGGCCACGAGCCGGCCGTGCGCGAGGGCGGCCGGAATGATGGGGATCGACGCCTCCGCGTGCCCGGACACGGTGACGGCGTCGCCGGCCCCGTACACCTCGGGATGGGCGGGCACGCGCATGTGGTCGTCGACGACGACGCGCCCGAGCTTGTCGCGCTCCACGGCAAGCTGCGCGAGCGTGGGATGGCCCGTGACGCCCGCCGCCCACACCGTGAGCCCGACGGCAATGCGCTCACCGTCCGCGACCTCGACGGCGCCGGGCAGCACGCGCGTCACGCGCGTGCCGGTCCGGATCTCGATGCCCTCGCGCCCCAGCTTCACGCGCGCGCGATCGGCGAGCGTGGGATGCACGCCGCGCAGGATCTCGGCGCCCGCTTCCACCAGCAGCAGCCGGTAATCCGCCGCCTCGATGCCGCGGTAGCGCGGCACCACGCAGGAGTGGAAGAAGTCCTGCAGCTCGGCGATCAGCTCCACGCCGGTGTAGCCGCCGCCCACCACGCACACGGTGAGGAGGCGGCGGCGCTCGGCGGCGGCGGGCTCGTGGTCGGCGTGCTCGGCGAGATCGATGACGTGGTCGCGCAGGAGGACGGCGTCCTCCAGCCACTTGTAGCCCAGGGCGTGCTCGGCCACGCCGGGGATGCCGAAGGTGGGCGTGACGCCACCCATGGCGATGACGAGCCGGTCGTAGTCGAGCGTACCCTCCGCCATGAGGACGCGCCGGCGCTCGAAGTCGATGGACAGCACGCGGTCGCGCCGAAAGCGGAAGGCGCGGCTGCCGCGCACATCGCGAATAGGCTGGATGATGTGGCGCGGCTCCACGAGCGACGAGCCCACCTGCGGCAGCAGCGGCGTGAAGAGCAGGTAGTTGCGGTCGCTCACGAGGGTGATCTCGACGTCGGTGCGCCCGCGCAGCCCCTTCTCGATCGCCCTCACCGTCTCCACGCCCGCGAATCCGCCCCCCAGCACCACCACGCGCGTCACGCGATCAGCTCTACGCCACGCTCGCCGGCGACGATGTCGCCGATGCGGAAGACGCCGAGGTCGGCGAGCGCCTTCAGGGCGAGGACAGTGTCAACGTCATCGGGCGCAACCACCAGCACGTAGCCGATACCCATGTTGAACGCCCGGAACATCTCCGGCTCGGCGACGCGGCCCTCTTTCGCAAGCGCGGTGAACACGGCCGGCACCGGCCAGCTGCCGCGCCGGATGCGCGCGCGGCAGCCGGCGGGCAGCACCCGCGGAAGGTTACCTGTGATGCCGCCGCCCGTGACGTGCGCCATCGCGTGCACGCTCACGCGCGTGAGCAGCTCCAGCACCGGCTTCACGTAGATGCGCGTGGGCTCCAGCAGCTCCTCGCCCACCGTGCGTGCCGTCCCCGGCCACGTGCTGTCGACGCCGAGCTTCATGACGTCGAACACGATACGGCGGGCGAGGCTGTAGCCGTTGGAGTGCAACCCGGTGGAGGCGAGGCCGAGCACCACGTCGCCGGGCCGCACGGCGGCGCCGTCGATGATCCGCGCCCGCTCCACAATGCCCACCGCGAAGCCGGCGAGGTCGTACTCGCCCGCCGCGTAGAGGTCGGGCAGCTCCGCCGTCTCGCCGCCGATGAGCGCGCATCCCGCCTGCAGACAGCCCGCCGCGATCCCCCGCACGAGCGTCTCCACGCGGGCAGGGTCGAGACGGGCGGCGCCGATGTAGTCGAGGAAATAGAGCGGCTCCGCGCCGTGCACGAGGAGGTCGTTGACGCCCATGGCCACGAGGTCGATGCCCACGGTGTCGTGACGGTCGGCGAGGAAGGCGACCTTGAGCTTGGTGCCGACCCCGTCCGTCGACGACACGAGCACGGGCTCGGTGTAGCCGGTGGGCACGCGCACGAAGCCGGCGAAGCCGCCGATGCCCCCCAGCACCTCGGGACGAAAGGTGGAGCGGGCGATGGGCGCGATGCGCCGCACCACCTCGTCGCCGGCATCGACGTCTACGCCGGCGTCACGGTAGGTCAGAGGCTTCATCGGTCCTGGCCCGCTAGGCGTCGAAGAGCTTGAGCTGCGGGGTGTCTTCGGGCTCCATGCCGACGCGGTAATTGCCGGTGAAGCACGCGTGGCAGAAGCTGGACGGATCACTGCCGGTGGCCTTGAGCATCCCGTCGAGTGAGAGATAGCCGAGGGAGTCGGCGCCGAGGTACTTGCAGATCTCGTCGACGTTGTGACTAGAGCCGATGAGCTCCTTGCGCGTGGGCGTGTCGATGCCGTAGTAGCACGGCCACTGGATGGGCGGCGACGAGATGCGCATGTGCACGGCCTTGGCGCCCGCGCTGCGGACCATCTTCACGATCTTGCGGCTCGTCGTGCCCCGCACGATGGAGTCGTCCACCACCACCACGCGCCGGCCCTCGAGCATCTCGCGCATCGGGTTGAGCTTCACCTTCACGCCGAAGTGGCGGATGCCCTGCTTGGGCTCGATGAAGGTGCGGCCCACGTAGTGATTGCGGATGAGGCCCATCTCGTACGGCGTGCCCGATTCCTCCGAATAGCCGAGGGCGGCGCTCACGCCCGAGTCCGGCACCGGGATGACGATGTCCGCCTCCACCGGGAACTCGCGCGCGAGCTGGTGGCCCATCGCCTTGCGCACCGTGTGAACGTTGCGGCCCCAGAGCACGGAGTCGGGGCGCGCGAAGTAGACGTACTCGAAGACGCACTGCAGCTTCTCGGCGGGCGCCAGCACGCGCAGCGACCGCACGCCGCTCTGCGAGAGGACGAGCAGCTCGCCGGGCTCGACGTCGCGCTCCACCTTGGCTTCCATGAGGTCGAGGGCGCAGGTCTCCGAGGCCAGGACCCAGGCATCGTCGAGCTTGCCGAGGGTGAGGGGCCGGAAGCCGTTGGGATCGCGCACCGCGTACATGGCGTCCGGCGTCAGGATCAACAGCGAGTAGGCGCCCTTGACCTGGGCGAGCGCGTGCGGGATCTGCTCCTCGAGCGGCGCCGCGGGCGCGCGCGCAAGCAGGTGCAGGATCACCTCCGTGTCGGAGTTCGACTGGAAGATGGCGCCGTCGCGGACCATCTCCTTGCGCAGGACGTCGGCGTTGATCAGGTTGCCGTTGTGCGCGATGGCGATGGGCCCGTGCGCCGTGTTGGCGGTGATGGGCTGCGCGTTCCTCAGATTCGAGCTGCCCGCCGTGGAGTAGCGCACGTGGCCGATGGCGCGGTGCCCGGGCAGCCGCCGCAGCCGCTCGGGGCTGAAGACGTCCGCCACCCAGCCCATCGCCTTCTCGACGTGGAAGGCGTGGCCGTCGGTGGCCGCGATGCCCGCCGACTCCTGGCCGCGGTGCTGCAGCGCGTAGAGGCCGAGGTAGGCGACGTTGGCGGCCTCCGCATGGTTCCAGATGCCGAAGAGCCCGCACTCGTCGTGAAACCGGTCATCGTCACGCCATGTGGCGCTCAAATCCGCTCCTCCATGCGTGCTCGAGGCTGTCCACGGCAACGTCGACGAGGGCGTCCGCGCCCATCCGGATGACGAGCCGCTCGCCCCCGGTACGGCCGATCCATCGCCACGGGATACCACACTCCGCCATCAACGCCTCGAACGCGCCCTCATGCGCCGCCGTCAGCGTCACCAAGACCCGCGACGGCCCTTCACCGAACAGCAGCACGTCGGCGCGGCCCGCGCCCGGCACCACCACGTCGCACCCGAGACCCGCCGGCCCTGTCACGGCCGCTTCCGCGAGCGCGGCCGCGATGCCGCCTTCCGAGCAATCGTGAGCAGCACTCACCAGTGCTGCCGCCACCGCCCTCCGCACCGCCTCCTGCACGCGGCGCTCGAGCGCCAGGTCCAGCGGCGCCAGCGGCCCGGCCACCGTGGCGTGCCGATGCCACAGGTACTCGGAGCCGCCGAGGCTGACGGCGTCGCTGCCCAGCAGCGCGATCCGCTCGCCACCCGCCTTGAACCACTGGGTGGCCGTCCGCGTGGCGTCGTCGAGCACACCCACCACGCCGATGACGGGCGTGGGCAGGATCGCCTCGCCGAGGGTCTCATTGTAGAAGGAAACGTTACCGCCGACCACCGGCACCTCGAGCGCGCGGCACGCCTCCGAAATGCCCTCGATCGCCTCCGCGAACTGCCAGAGGATGTCGGGGCGCTCGGGAGAGCCGAAGTTCATGCAGTCCGTGACGCCGAGCGGCCGGCCACCCGAGCAGGCGACGTTGCGCGCCGCCTCGCACACGGCCATGGCCGCGCCCCGCCGAGGGTCGAGAAACACCTGGCGGCCGTTGCCGTCCGTGGAGACGGCGATCGCCCGCCGCGTGCCCTTGATGCGCAGCACGGCGGCGTCGGAGCCGGGCAGCACCAGCGTGTTGATGCCCACCTGCTGGTCGTACTGTCGGAACGCCCACTCCTTGGACGCAATGGTGGGCGAGGCCATGAGGTCCACCAGGGCATGCCCATAATCGGCGGGCTCGGGCAGCGTGAGGGGATCGAAGGCCGCGAGGCCCGCCAGGTAGGCGGGCCGGTGGAAGGGCTTCTCGTACGTCGGCGCTTCCACGAGGGCGTCGATGGGCACCTCGGCGACGATCTCGCCGTGGCGGCGCACGGTGAGCGTGGGCTCGGCCGTCACGTGGCCGATCTCGACCGCATCCAGCTCCCACCGCGTGAAGACGCGCCGCACCTCGTCCTCGCGCCCGCGCGCGGCCACGAGCAGCATCCGCTCCTGGGACTCGGAGAGGAGGATCTCGTACGGGGTCATGCCCGTCTCGCGCTGCGGCACGCGCGTGATCTCCACGTCCATGCCGCGCCCCGTGCGCGCCGGCATCTCGGAGGTGCAGCAGGCGAGGCCGGCGGCGCCCATGTCCTGGATACCGACCACGGCGCCCGTGCGCATGACCTCCAGACACGCCTCCAGCAGCAGCTTCTCCGTGAACGGATCACCCACCTGCACCGTGGGGCGGCGCTCCTCCGCGTGCTCATCGAAGGTGGCGGAGGCCATGGTGGCGCCGTGGATGCCGTCTCGGCCCGTCTTGTTGCCGACGTAGAAGACCGGGTTGCCCACGCCTTCGGCGCCCGCGCGGAAGATCTGGTCGGCACGCACGAGGCCCACGCACATGACGTTCACGAGCGGGTTGCCCGCGTACTCCGGTGCGAACACGATCTCGCCGCCGACGGTGGGACAGCCGAAGCAGTTGCCGTACCAGCTGATGCCGGAGACGACGCCGGAGACGAGCCGGCGCGTCCTCGCGTCAGCGGGATCGCCGAAGCGCAGGGAGTCGAGGATGGCGATGGGGCGCGCTCCCATCGTGAACACGTCGCGCAGGATGCCGCCCACGCCGGTGGCGGCGCCCTGGAAGGGCTCGATGAACGACGGGTGATTATGGCTCTCGATCTTGAAGACGACGGCCCACCCGTCGCCGATGTCGACGGCGCCCGCGTTCTCCCCCGGGCCCTGGAGCAGGTGCGGCGCCGTCTGGGGCAGCCGCTTCAGGAACACGCGCGAGTGCTTGTAGGCGCAGTGCTCCGACCACAGCGCGGAGAAGAGGCCCAGCTCGGTGTACGTCGGCTCGCGCTTGAGGCGCGCGATGATGCGATCGTATTCCTCGGCCGTCAACCCCAGGCCGCGCGCGAGATCGAGGGTGACCTTCGGGTCAGTGGTGGCGGCGGCTGTCACCGCTTGGTGAACACACCGTCCTCGACGAGGGCGCCGAGGAGCGACTGGAAGAGGAGCAGGCCGTCGGTGGAGCCCATCGCGACCTCGGCGGCGCGCTCGGGGTGCGGCATCAGCCCCAGCACGCGGCCGTTGTCGCTCGCAATGCCCGCGATGTTGTCGAGCGAGCCGTTCGGATTGGCGTCCTTCACCACCTGGCCGTCCGCCGTCGCGTAGCGGAAGACGATCTGCCCGCGCTGCCGGAGCGTCTCCAGCGTGGCGGCGTCCGCGTGATACTTCCCCTCGCCGTGCGAGATCGGCATCGCCAGCACCTGTCCCCGCCGCAGCGCGCGCGTGAAGGGCGTGCCCGTGCTCTCCACGCGAAGGTGGGTGGACTGGCAGCGGTACTGCAGACACTCGTTACGCATGAGCGCGCCCGGCAGCAGGCCGCCCTCGCACAGAACCTGGAAGCCGTTGCACGAGCCGAGCACGAGCCCGCCGCGCTCGACGAACTCGGGCAGCGCCTCCACCACCGGCGAGCGGGCCGCCACCGCGCCCGCGCGCAGGTAGTCGCCGTACGCGAAACCGCCGGGGAGGACGATGCAGTCGAGGTGGGAGAGGTTGCGCTCGCGGTGCCAGACGTACGTGACGGGCTCGCGGAGGACTTCGGAGATGACGTAGTGGAAGTCGCAGTCGCTCCACGTGCCGGGGAACACGACTACGCCGAATCTCACTACGCTATCTTACCGGGCGGCCTATCGGGGCGCAAGGCGCTCGGCGGTGACGGGCTCGATCGTGTAGTCCTCGAGGATGGTGTTGGCGAGGAGGCGGCGGCACATCTCGTCCACGCGCGCGCGCGCCTGCTCGGCAGAGGCGGCGTCGACGTCGACCTCGATCATCTTGCCCACGCGCAGCTCGCGCACGTCGTCGAAGCCGAGCCCCGCCAGCGCGCGCTGCACCGCGGCTCCCTGCACGTCGAGGATGCCCCGCTTCAGGCGGACGAGGACGCGCACCTTCACGCGGACGGCCCGCCTCCCACGAGGCGCCGGTAGACCTCCTGGTAGGCCTCTTCCACGCCGCCGAGGTCGCGCCGGAAGCGGTCCTTGTCGAGCTTCTCCTTGCTGCGGCTGTCCCAGAGCCGGCACGTGTCAGGCGAGATCTCGTCGCCGAGGTAGAGCGTGCCGCCCGCGCGTCCGAACTCCAGCTTGAAGTCGACCAGCATGAGGCCACGCCGCAGCATGTGCGGCTTCAACACCGCGTTGATCTTGAGCGCCATGCGCTTCATCCACGCCAGCTCCGCGGGCCGGGCGAGCTTCATCATGGCCACGTGGTCGTCGTTGATCATGGGGTCGCCCAGCGGGTCGGACTTGTAATAGAGCTCGACGATGGGCTGGCGGAGGGGAGTGCCCTCGTCGAGGCCGGTGCGCTTGGCGAGGCTGCCCGCCACCACGTTGCGCACGATGGTCTCGATCTTGATGATGTCGAGCCGGCGGCACAGCATCTCGCGATCGGACAGCGTGCCCAGGTAGTGCGTGGGGATGCCGGCCTTGCCGAGCAGCGCGAAGAGCGTGGCCGACATGCGGTTGTTCACCACGCCTTTGCCGACGATGGTGCCGCGCTTGAGCGCGTTGAAGGCGGTGGCGTCGTCCTTGAAGTACTGCACGACCATGCCGGGCTTGCTGGTGGCATAGACGATCTTCGCCTTGCCCTCGTACATTTTTTCCCGCAGCTCGACGCTCTCTGTGGCCGGCTTTGGCACGGCACGCTCCTTTGGGGTCATGGCAGCAGTCCGGCACGACGGAACACGACGTCCACGTGGCGCAGGTACCAGGCAGGGTCGAAGCACGACTTCAGCTCGTCCGCGGAGAGCCGCTCGGTGACGGCGGGGTCCTCCCCGAGGATCTCCAGGAAGGACCGGCGCTCCCGCCACGCCCGCATCGAGCTGCGCTGCACGATCTCGTACGCGACCTGGCGCGCGAGCCCGCTCTCCGTCAGCATGAGGAGGACGCGCTGCGAGTAGATGAGGCCGTAGCTGCGGTCGATGTTCTCGATCATTCGGGCAGGATCGACTTCGAGCCCCTCGAGGATGAAGGCGGTGAGGTCGAGGATGTAGTCGAGCACGATGGTGGAGTCGGGCAGAATCACGCGCTCCACGGAGGAGTGGCTGATGTCGCGCTCGTGCCAGAGGGCCACATTCTCCAGCGATGCCATCGCGTTGCCGCGCAGGAGACGGGCGAGGCCGCAGATGCGCTCCGCCAGCTCGGGGTTGCGCTTGTGGGGCATCGCGCTCGAGCCCTTCTGCCCCTCCCCGAACGGCTCCTGCGCCTCCAGCACCTCCGTGCGCTGCAGGCCCCGCACTTCCAGCGCGATCTTCTCGAGCGAGGCGGCTACCACGGCGAGGGTGGAGCAGAACTCCGCATGCCGGTCGCGCTGCACGATCTGCGTCGACACGGGCTCCAGCCCCAGCCCGAGCTCACGACAGACCTCTTCCTCCAGGTCCGGATCGACGTGAGCGAAGTTGCCCACCGCCCCCGACAGCTTGCCCACCGCCACCACCTCGCGCGCGCGCGCGAGCCGCTCGAGGTTGCGGCCCGCCTCCACGTACCAGACGGCCGCCTTGAGGCCGAAGGTGGTCGGCTCCGCGTGCACACCATGCGTGCGCCCCACCGTCAGCGTGTCCTTGTACCGAAGGGCGAGCGTCCGGATGGCCGCCCGCACCCGCTCCTGCCCGGCGATGAGCAGATCCGCCGCATCCCGCAATTGCAGCCCCGTCGCGGTATCCCACACGTCATTGGTGGTAAGCCCAATGTGCACGAACCGCGAATCGTCCCCGAGCTGCTCCTCCAGAGACGTGAGCAGAGAGATCATCTCGTGCTTCACCCGGTCTTGGATGGCCAGGATGCGGGCAACGTCGACCCGCGACCTCTCCCGGATGCGGGCCATCGCATCTACGGGAATGCGTCCCCGCCGCGCATACACCTCACACACCGCGAGCTCAACCCGGAGCCAGGCCGCATACTTCGCTTCCTCGGTCCAGATGCTCCCCATGGCAGGCCGCGTATATCGATCAATCACGACCACACCTTAACCAAAAACAAGACGAAGGGGTAGAGGGCAGACAGCCAATAGCGCAACGATCAACCGAGACGTAGAGCCGGGGCGACGAGAACGGTGCAGATGCTAGGCGCCGAGGAAGAGAGGAGTGAGGCGTAGGCCGCCTACGCCGCAGCGACG
>CAYQQT010000037.1:0-13813 GCA_964419375.1 uncultured bacterium | reverse complement strand
GTTGCGCGCCATCGACGACGGGTCCAGCACGCCGATGCGGTACACCTTCGTCTGCGCCTCCGCGGCGAGAGGGGCGGCGAACAGGCAGAGGGCGAGGAGGGCGGCGAGGGTCGAGATCACCGTCCCGCCACGTTGAACATGGCGGTGGTGAGGCCGAGCACGTTCTTGCCGATCGCCTCCAGCATGCGGTCGGCGGTGGGCGGCATGAGGGTGGCGGTGCGGACGTCGCGGAAGGCGCGCTCGGCGCCGAAGTCGCGGTAGGCGCCGCGGCCGCCCACGACCTGGATCACCTTCGAGGTCACCGCCAGCGCCGTCTCGCCGCCGACGTACTTCGCGCGGTTGGCGAGCACGCCGCGCTCGACCATGTCCGCGGGCTCCCAGCCCGCCGCCGCTTCGTCGAGCACGAGGCGGGCGGCGCCGAGCTGGGCGCTCATCTCGCCCACGTGGCGCTGCACGGTGGGATCGTTGGCGACGGGGATGTTGTCGGGCTTCACCACACGCTTGCGCGCGTAGTCCACGCACAGTCGCAGAGCCGACTCCGCCACCCCGACGTAGACGGCGGCGTAGCCGAGGCCGAAGCTCTCCACCACGCCCACCTGCACGGCGGCGCCGGGACGGCCGAGCGCCGCGTCCTCCGGCACGCGCGTGCCCGTGAAGGTCACCGCGGGGCTGAAGGTGGCGCGCATGCCGAGCGTGTCCCACGTGCCGTCGGTGGCGATGCCGTTGGCGTCGGCGGGCACCAGCACCTGCAGCAGCGCCTTGCCCATGTCGGCTTCGCCGTCGAGGGCGCACCAGACCATGTAGTAGGAGGCGCCGAGGGCCATCGTGCAGAAATACTTCGTGCCGTCCACGACGTAACCGTCGCCGTGGGCGCGCACGACGGTCTCCATCAGGAAGGTGCGGGAAAGGCTGACGGCGGGCTCGCTGCCCCAGCTGCCGAAGAGACGGCCGTGCTTCACGACTTCCGCGAAGTAGCGGCGCTTCTGCGCCTCGCTGCCGAGGGCGTCGATGAAGCGCAGCACGGTGGAGTGCATGTGCAGCGTCATCGCCGTGCTCGCGCAGCCCTGCGCGATGGTGCGGATCACGTCGACGTACGTCGGCATGTCGAGGCCGCGGCCGCCGTACGCGGCGGGGACGGCGGCGGCGAGCAGGTTGTCGGCCTGCAAATCCCGCCAGCTCTCGACGGGGTTCTTGCCGTCGCGGTCGTAGGCGGCGGCGCGGGGGCCGATCTTGTCGCGCGTGAGGCGGTCGACGAGATCGACGAGGGCGCGGCGCTCGGCGGTGGGGGCGGGCGCCACCCGTCAGCTCATCGTGGTCGACGGCACCGGCGGGCGGGTGCGCGAGTTGCAGCGGCAGACGTCGATCTGGTGCAGCTCGATCATGTTGCCGAAGGGATCACGCATGAAGATCTGCTCGGACTCTGGTCCCACGATGCCGCGTGTGAACCAGTACGTGACGCCGAGGCGGTCCAGCTCCTTCTTCGCCTCCTGGATGTCGGCGACGGCGAGCGCCACGTGCGGCGTGGACGGATCCTTCTCGGGCGAGCCCTGCGCGAACTTCGACATGCCGTCGACGCCCATGAGGTGGATTTGCGCCGTGTCGCCGACGTCCATCCAGTAGCCCTCGATGGTGGGAATGACGGGACGTCCGGGATCGGGCGACAGGCCGAGCACGTCGCTGTAGAAGCTCTTCGCCTTGTCGGCGTCGGTCTTCGTGGGACCGACACGAATGCCGTGGTGGTGCAGCTCCAGGATCTTGACGGCCATGATGACCTCCACTGCGGGACGGATGGGCGATGTGGCGGCGATGATAGCCAGCCGCTCGCCCCACTGTCAATTGAGGACGGCACGCGCGGGCGGCTCGGGAGCGGCGCGCCCGAGCGGCGGCGGCCGCAGCTGCACCAGCGTGCGTTGCGTGTCTCGCACGGTGGTCTCGACGTGATCGGCGCCGGCCGCCAGCAGGTGGAGGCGATCGGCGTCCATTTCATCGTGCAGACCCCAGCGGCCGACGACGATCTTGAGCGCCGGGTATTTCGAGCGCAGACGCTTGCACAGGAGGCGGGCCTGGCTCAAGCCTCCGGGGGCCACCGTCCCGATGCAGAGCAGGCCCGCGCGATGGTGCTCGACCCAGGCCACCACTTCGGCCGTGAGCATCGCGGGCGCGCTCACCTCCATGCGATACCCCACGGGGTCGAGAAGGCGTCGCACCATCTCGAGGGCGAGCGCATCCGCCTCGTCGCGAGTGGGATATCCCAGCAGCGTGACGGCGGCCACGGTCGTATCCGGCGCCGCGGGCGCCGCCGCGTCCTGGCCGAGGACGTCGAGGATGTCGCGGGTGGCCTGGACGACGAACTGGGTGTCCGCCTCGGTCAACAGGCCGCGATCGCGGTCCTGCTTGGCGTAGTAGAGCGCGGGCAGGAGCACGGCGTCGTAGACGGAGTCCCGTCCTTCCGCTTCCACGTAGGCCTCGACGATGTCCGTCGCCTCGTCCTGGTCTCGCGCGAGCAGCCGCTGGTAATAGCGCGCCTTCGCCTCGATGACGGGCCGATCGCCCATGAGCACGACGAGGAAGCCGAGGGCGGGCAGGTGCTTGCCGAGCACGATGAGGCAGACCGTGAGCGGCGTGGCCAGCAGCAGGCCCGCGGGTCCCCACAGCCAGGTCCAGAAGGTGACCGCGACGAGCAGCGCCACCTGGGAGACGCCGGCGCTCTGTCCATAGAGCCACGGCTGGATGAGCGTGCCGGTCACGAGCTCCAGCATGATGAAGAGCGCGATCACCAGCGCCGGCTGCAGCCACCCCGGGAAGACGGCCAGGCTGAGGACGAGGGGCAGGAGGGCGGCGATGACCGAGCCCACGTAGGGGATGAAGCGCAGGGCGGCGGCGAGAAATCCCCAGATGATCGCGTAGGGCACGCCGATGAGGAAGAGGCCGAGACCGACGGCCACGCCGAAGCTGCCGTGGATGATGGACTGCATGAGCAGGTAGCGCGTGATGCGCTCTCCCGCTTCGTCGAGCGCCCGCGTCGTGGCCGTCATCCGCCGGTAGCCGATGAGCAGGATGACCCGGTCGCGCAGCTCGCGGCGCTCGAGCAGCATGAAGATCACGAGCAGGGTGACGACGCCCGCGCTCGCCACTGCCTGCACGAGGTTGGGCAGGTGGGCGAGGAGCGACGGGGCCTCCACGATGACGGCGATCGGCTTGTCACGGGGCGGACCCGGCTCGTCCGTCTTCTGGATCTCGTCGACGACGTCCTCGACGGTCTTCTGCATCTTCTCCACGGAGCCGCCCTTGCTGGCGCCGCGAAGGTCAGCGATCTTGGCCTGGATGTTCGTCCGGTAGCGCGGCAGCTCGTCGGCGAGCGTCACGAGCTGGCGCGTGAAGGTCCAGCCGATCACGCCGAGGAGCGAGAAGGTGAGCACGACGGTGACGAGCACCGCCGGTACGTGACGCAGCCCTCGCCGCTCGAGGGTGCCCACCACGGGACTCAGCAGGAAGGTCAGCAGCAGCGTGATCGCGAGCGGGATGAGCACCGCCTGCATCCAGTACAGGCCCGCCACCACGAGCGCGATGATGCCCCACGCCTTGTTCATGGCCGCCCGGACGCCCTCGGGCGGAAGAGGCGCGCCAGCAGCGTGCCCCAGATCCCCTGCGGCAGGAAGAGGACGAAGGCCATGAAGATGGCGCCCATCACGAGGGCCCACGACTCCGTCACCACGCTCAGCCGGTCCTCCAGCACGAGATAGGTGCCGGCGCCGACGAAGGGGCCGAAGAACGTGCCCGCGCCCCCGAGCAGCGTCATGATCACGGCCTGCCCCGACGTCGTCCAGTAGAGCGACTCGATCGGCACCACGGAGAGCCGCATGGCGTCGAGCCCGCCCGCGAGGCCGGCGAACGCTGCCGAGAACACGAAGGAGAGCCAGCGGATGCGGTTGACGTTGTAGCCGCACGCCTGCGCGCGCTCGCCGTTCTCGCGGATGGCCTGCAGCACGGCGCCGAAGGGGGAATCCAGGATGCGCTTGAGGGCGAACATGGCGACGGCGACGATGGCGAAGGCGAAGTAGTAGAAGGCCAGCGACGAATCGAGGGCGATGGCGCCCACGCCCGGGATCCGCACCGGCAGGGTGGGGATGCCGCGCAGGCCGTCGTCGCCGCCCGTGACGTCCGCGAGGTGAAAGCCGACGAAGTACAGCAGCTGCGCGAAGGCGAGCGTGAGCATGGCGAAGTAGATGCCGCGCCGCCGCAGGCAGAGGTAGCCGATGATGGCTCCGCCGAGGGTGGCGAGGACGAGCCCCGCGCCCAGGCCCAGCCACACGGAGTCGACCTTCAGCCTGGCGAGCGCGATGCCGGTGCCGTAGGCGCCGAGGCCGTAGTACGCGGCGTGGCCGAAGGAGAGCAGCCCCGTGTAGCCGTAGAGCACGTTGAAGCCGAGCGCGAAGAGGCCGAAGATCAGCACCTGCGTGGCGAGGGCCTTGTAGGGCATCAGAAAGGGGAAGACGGCGAAGAAGAGGACGAAGCTGAGCACCGGCCGCGCGGCGACGGCGCGCGCCAGGCGCGCGATCATTCCATCAGCCCCGCCTCGCCAAAGAGGCCGCTGGGCCGCACGAGCAGCACCACCGCCATCACGACGAAGACCATGATCTCGGCGAGCTTGGGCGCGAAGTACGTCGTGAGGCTCACCACCTCGCCGATGAGGATGCCCGCCACGATGGCGCCCGCGAGACTGCCCATGCCGCCCACCACCACCACCACGAACGACTCGATCACGATGGTGACGCCCATCTCGGCGTACACGCCGCGCATGGGGCCGGCGAGGATGCCCGCGAGCCCGGCGAGCCCGGTGCCGATGCCGAACACGATGAGCCAGATGCGCCCGAGGTCGATGCCGAGGGCACGCACCATGAGGCGATCGCGCGAGCCCGCGCGGATGATGAGCCCCACGTTGGTGCGCTCGAGAAAGAGCCAGAGGGCGAAGAGGACGAGCACGGTGACGGCGATGACGAAGAGACGATACTTGGGAAAGGCGCCGAAGCCCAGGTTGACGGCGCCCGCGAGCGCGGGGGGAGGATCGAGCGTGAGGCCGATCTTGCCCCACGTCATGCGCACGGCCTCCACGATCACGAGGGAGAGGCCGAAGGTCAGGAGCAGCGGGTCGTCGATGTGGCGGCCGTAGAGGGGCCGCACGAGCACGCGCTCGATGACGAGGCCCACCACGGCCACGAGAAGGGGGGCGACCACGAGCGAGAGCCAGAAGTTCTTCGTGAGGCCGAGCAGGAAGACGCCGAAGTACGCGCCCAGCATGTACAGCGAGCCGTGCGCGAAGTTCACCACCGTCATGAGCCCGAAGATGAGTGACAGGCCCACCGCGAGCAGCACCAGGATCATGCCGAGCACGAGCCCCGTGAACAGCTGCGCGGTGAGCGCCGCCAGCGTGAGATCGGCCATCGAGCTTGCTAGGCGAGCCCCTTCTCGGCGCAGGTGCGATCGAGCTCGTCGTTGGCGGGAATGCGGCTGACGATCTCGAGGAGGCCCCAATCGCCCTTCACCTTGCCGGGCTCGCGGCCGCGCATGATCCAGAGATCCTGCATGCCCTTGTTGTCGCAGGTGCGCCACCACTGCTTGCCCTTGTAGTGGTCGTAGACAGGGTTGGCGCGCAGCGCCTTCGCCATGGCCTCCGAATCCGTGGACTTCGCCAGCTCCGCCGCGCGAGCCACCTCCAGCACGCCGCTGTAGGCGTAGGCGCCGTAGTCGCCGGGCGGCTGGTTGAACTTCTTCATCGAGCCCTCCACGAACTTCTTGGCGGATGCGTTGGTCTCCTGCACCTCCCAGTAGAAGTTCAGGCTGCCGTACACGTCCTGGTAGAGGTCGGGGCCGCCTTCCTTGGCCTGCGCGATCCAGTGCAGGGGCTGGGCGATCTTCATCTCCTTCTTCATGCCGAAGCTGATCACCTGCTTGAGGAAGGCCACGTTGTCCGCGCCCGGCGTGACGGACATCAGCACTTCCGGCTTGGCGGCCTGGATCTTCGGCAGGTGCGCCGAGAACTCCGCACTCCCGAGCGGATAGGGCGTGGAGCCGAGGAGCGTGCCGCCGTTCTTCTTCAGCGTGTCCGTGAGCACGGCGTTGCACTGCTTGCCCCACGCGTAGTCCGCGTACACGATCCACCACTTCTTGCCGAGGTTCTGCGCCGTCCAGCCGCCGAGGGCGCGGCAGGTGATGGTCGGATTCAGCGCCTCGTGGAAGGTGATGGGGCTCGTGTCGGGCTTGGCGCTGATCTCGTCCGACTGGCTGGTGGAGACGAAGAGGACCTTGGACTTCTTCGTCTGCTCGTTGATCGCCATCTGCACGTGCGCGGCGAGGCCGCCCACGATGGCCACCACTTTTTCGTTCTCGATGAGCTCCTTCGTCCGCTGCGCGCCCACGGCGGGCCTGAGCTGGTCGTCGCGGAAGAGGACTTCGACCTTGCGCCCCATCACGCCGCCCTTGGCGTTCAGCTCGTCGGCGGCGAGCTGGCCCCCGCGCTGCATGTCGCTGGCGAGGGCGGCGAAGGGACCCGTGAGCGGCAGCGGGCAACCGATCCGGAAGGGGTCCTTGCTCTGCGCGCGCAGGACATGGGGAAAGGCGAGGGTGGCCGCGCCGGTGGCGGTGGTGCCGAGGAACGCGCGCCGATTCATCGGGCTCATGGGGGCCCTCCTTGGGGCTTCGAGTGGCGGAATGATAGGAGCCACCTTCTCCGCTGTCAATCGCGCGTTATAATCCGCCTACTTTGCCAAGGAGGCTGTCGATGACGACGCACCGCTGGAGCCGCCGTACCTTCCTGAAAGCCACCGCCGCCGGCGCCGCCGTCGCCGGCTTTCCGTTGCCGCTGCGCGCGCAGCCGAAGTCGATCAAGCTCGGCGTCGTGCACTGCGTGACGGGGCCGCTCGCGGAGCCCGGGCAGGCGTGCCGGCTCGCCGCGCAGATCGCGGTGGACCAGATCAACGCCGCGGGCGGCATCAAGTCGATGGGCGGCGCGAAGTTCGAGGTGATCCTGGGCGACACGCAGACGAAGGCCGACGTGGCGCGCGCGGAGGCCGAGCGCCTGGTGAACGCGGGCGCCCACGTCCTCGTGGGCACCTTCAACTCCAGCGATACCGCCGCCATCGTTCCCGTGGCCCAGCAGCGGCGCATTCCGTTCTTCGTCGACATTTCCGCCGCCGATCCCATCACCGCCAACGTGGCGAAGGCGGTGCGCGAGGGCCAGCAGAAGGTGCAGTACGTCTACCGCAACTTCCCGACGGGCACCCTCTTCGGCGTGCGCGCCGTGCAGTACATGCAGGGGCTCTTCAAGGAAGCGGGCGTGTCGCCCAAGCGCATGGTGCTCATGCACGCCAACGACCTCTTCGGCACCAACCAGGCGCGTGGCTTCACGGCCGCCCATAAGGCGGCCAATCCGGGATGGGAGATCGTGGACACGATCCCGTGGCCGGAGCCGCCGTCTGATCTCGCCACGGAGGTGTCGCGCGCGAAGGCCGCCAAGCCCGATGTCATCGCGCCCATCACACGGCCCGCGAGCGCGCAACTCCTGCTGCCGGAGATCGCCAAGCAGCGCATCGAGATGATGGGCATCGTGGGACCCGGCAGCCCGGGCCTCTACGAGGCCGGGCAGATCGCCGCGCTCCGGGACCACCTCGAGTACGTGCTGACGAGCGTGCCGTGGCCGAACTTCAAGAACCCGCGCGCGCAGAGACTGGCCGAGGAATACCTCAAGCGCTCCAACGGCAAGACCCTCGATACCAACTCCGGGTACTCGTACGACGCCATCTACGTCCTCGCCGACGTCTTCGAGCGCGCGAGGACGACGGACGCCGACGCGGTGGTGGCGGCGATCAAGGCGACGAGCTTCAAGGACAACCTGATGGTGTCCACGGGCCCCGTCATGTTCAACGAGCTCGGCGACAATCCGAACGCGGCCCCGGCCATGATCCAGATCCTCGGCCAGAAGCCGCAGGTGGTGTGGCCCAAGGAGCACGCGCAGGCGAAGTTCGTCTTCCCGCGCCCCAAGGCGTAAGAGGGCCGCGATCGACGCCACCCTCGTTCTGCAGTCGCTGCTGAACGGCGTCCTCTTCGGTGGGGTCTACAGCCTGATGGCGGTAGGCCTCACCCTCGTCTTCGGCGTCATGCGCGTGGTGAACTTCGCCCACGGCGACATGATGGTGTGGGGCATGTACCTGGCGTGGATGCTCGCCTCCCGCGCCGGCCTCGATCCCTATCTCGCCTTCGGGGTGTGCGCGGCGATCCTCTTCGTGTTCGGCCTCCTCGTGCAGCGCCTCCTCGTGCACCGCATCATCGACGCTCCCCACGAGATGCAGATTCTGCTCATGCTGGGGGTGGCGCTCGTGCTGGAGAACGCCGCCCTCGTGGCCTTCGGCCCCGAGCCGCTGCGCGTACGCTCCGCGCTCTCGCAGTCCGCCCTCTGGCTCGGCCCCGTCTTCGTGGACGTGGGGCGCCTCATCACCTTCGGCGTGGCCATCGTGCTCACGCTGCTGCTCTCGCTCTTCCTCTTCCGCACCGACCTCGGCCGCACCATGCGCGCCGCCGCCGACAACACGTACGGCGCCCTCGTCATCGGCGCCGACGTGCGGCGCGTGTACGCGATGGCCTTCGCCATCGGCGCCGCCTGCGTGGGGGCGGCGGGGGCGCTGGTGTCGCCGCTGCTGCCCTTCCAGCCCTCGACGGGCCTGCAATTGTCGGTGACCTCCTTCAACATCGTGATCATCGGCGGCATGGGCAGCCTCGTGGGCGCCTTCGTGGGCGGCCTCCTCGTCTCGGTGGCGGAGTCGCTCGGCGCCGTCTTCCTCAAGCCATCGCTGAAGGAGCTGGTGAGCTTCTCCCTGCTCGTGGTCATCCTGCTCTTCCGGCCCGCGGGCCTCTTCGGAAAACGCGTCTCGTGAGAGCGGCCGCGGTGGCGGCGGCGATCGCCGTGCTCGCCGCGCTGCCGCTCTTTCCCGCGCTCTTCGGCTCCTACGCCATCACGATCTTCACGCTCATCTTCTTCTACGGCTTCCTCGGCCAGGCGTGGAACATCGTGGGTGGCTACGCGGGCCAGCTCTCCGCCGGCCACGCCGCGTACCTCGGCATCGGCGCCTACACGGCGGCCGTGCTCTCGGTGGAGGCGGGCGTGACGCCTTGGATAGGTATGTTCGTGGGGGGAGCGCTGGCGGCGGTGCTCGGCACCATCGTCGGCTTTCTCGGGTTCCGCTTCGGGCTGCGCGGCTTCTATTTCGTACTTCTCACGGTCGCCTTTGCCGAGATCTGCCGCATTATCGTCGCGAACGTGGACGCCGTCGGTGGCGCTATCGGATACTACATCTCGTTCACCGGCAACCCGCGCCAATTCCAGTTCCAGGACAACCGGGCGTACTACTACATCGCGCTCGCGTTCATGCTCGTCGCCACCGGGCTCGTGGCCTGGCTGCAGGGGCGGCGCTTCGGCGTGTACCTCGCCGCCATCCGCGAGGACGAGAGCGCGTGCGAGGCGCTCGGCGTCAACACCTTCAAGTACAAGATGCTCGCGATGATGCTGTCGTCCTTCCTGACGGGTGTCGGCGGCACCTTCTACGCTTTTTATCTGTTCTCGCTGAACCCCAACACCGTCTTCGGCGTCCCGCTGTCGGTGGAGATCATCATCCGGCCCATCGTGGGTGGCGCGGGCACGGTGCTGGGGCCGATCCTCGGCTCCTTCATCCTGAGCCCGCTCGCGGAGCTGGCCCGCCACTACTTCGCCCAGGGAGGCTGGACGGGCGCGCACCTGATCGTCTACGGCGCGCTTCTCATCGCGGTCGTGCTCTTCCTGCCCGAGGGCGCCTATCCCCGCCTGCAGCGCGCCTTCGCGCGCCGCCCCGCGGAGCGCTCGTGAGCGCGCTGCTGGAGGCGACCGGCCTCTGCAAGCGCTTCGGCGGCGTGCAGGCCGTCAACGATTTCAGCTTCACGATCGCCGAGGGCGAGATCCTCGGGCTCATCGGGCCCAACGGGGCGGGGAAGACCACCGCCTTCAACCTGCTCTCGGGCTTTCTGCCGCCGGACGGGGGAGATGTGCGCTTCCGCGGCGTGTCCGTGCTGGGGCGCAAGCCGTCTGCCGTCTGCCAGCTCGGCCTCGCGCGCACCTTTCAGATCGTGCGCCCCTTCCCGCGCATGACCGTGCTCGAGAACGTGACGGTGGGAGCGTTCGCTCGTCACCCCGACGCCGCGCAAGCCAGGCGCCGCGCCCACGCCGTCGTCGAGCGCGTGGGTCTTGCCGCGCGTGCGGACACCCGCGCCTCGGGGCTCACGCTGGCCGAGCGCAAGCGCCTCGAGCTGGCGCGCGCGCTGGCCACGGAGCCCACGCTGCTCCTGCTCGACGAGGTGATGGCGGGCCTGAACCCCACCGAGATCGCGACCATCGTGCCGCTCATCGACTCCATCCATCGTTCCGGCGTGTCTATCTTGTTGACCGAGCACAACATGCGCGCGGTGATGAGCCTGTCGCATCGCATCGTGGTCCTCAGCTTTGGCGAGAAGATCGCGGAGGGCGCACCCGCGCACATCGCGAATCACCCGAAGGTCATCGAGGCCTACCTCGGCGAGGAATATGTCCACGCTGCTCCGGCTTGACGGCCTCGAGGTGGGCTACCGCGATCTCGTCGCCGTCCACAGCGTGTCGCTCGAGGTGCGGGCGGGCGAGGTGGTCTCGCTCATCGGGGGCAACGGGGCCGGCAAGACCACCACGCTGCGCGCCATCTCGGGCCTGCTGCCGCTGCGGCGCGGCACCATCGAGTTCGAGGGCGAGCGTATCGACGGCCGGCGGTCCTCGGACATCGTGCGCCGCGGCATCGCGCACGTGCCCGAGGGCCGCCAACTCTTCCCGACGATGAGCGTGCGCGAGAACCTGGAGCTCGGCGCCACCGCGCGCGGTGGCCGCGCCGCCGCGCTCGATGGGGTCTTCGCGCTCTTTCCGCGCCTGCGTGAGCGCGAGCGCCAGCAGGCGGGCACGCTGTCGGGCGGCGAGCAGCAGATGTGCGCCATCGGGCGCGGGCTCATGGCGCGCCCCCGCCTCCTCCTGCTCGACGAGCCCAGCCTCGGCCTCTCCCCCGTGCTGGTGAAGCTCATCTTCGAGAACCTGGCGCAGATCAACGCCCAGGGCACGACCATCCTGCTCGTGGAGCAGAACGTGGCGCGGGCGCTACAGCTCTGCCACCGCGGTTATGTGATCGAAAACGGCCGCATCGTGCTCGAGGGCAGCCGCGCCGATCTGCAGGGCAGCGGCCACATCAAGCAGGCCTACCTGGGGCTCTAACTGCCGTTGGGTGCACGGGCCGATTCTGATAATCTCGTGGGGCGGTGGACGAACAGGGGCGACGCGAGAATCGGGTCAAACGGGCGCTGCAGGCGGTCAAGCCGCACGCCTCCCTCCCCAAGGTGCAGCAGCTCGCCGGCCTCCTCGCCGCGCTCATCTCGATCGGCGGCTTCGTCTTCTCGTACGTCTACGCGACGCAGCATTCCCTGCCCACGAAGGGCGACGTGGTGGCGGTGGTGCAGGAGCAGCGCTCCGAAAAGCCCGTGCCCGGTGCCACGATCGAGGTGCTCACCATGGAGAACGCGATCGTGACGACGCTGACCCCCAAGGAGCAGGGGCGGGTGACGCAGACGCTGAAGGAAGGCCACTACCGCTTCCGGGTCATGCATCCGCGCTTCGGGACCGAGACGCGCCAAGTCTACGTGATGGCGGGCCAGACCTCGGAAGTGCGCTTCCGGCTCGCGCCGCGCCCGCCCGCGACCACCAGTGGCGCCAGCAACAGCACGATGGACAGCATCAACGACAGCCTCAAGAAGATCTTCCGATGATTCGACCGCTGATCGTCGCCGCGCTCGCGCTGCTCGCCGGCTGCGCGCACGCCACGCTGCCCTACACTCCGGACAAGCAGCCGGAGGGCGCCCGCGTCTCCGCCGCCTACCAGATCCTCGCCGATCGCCTGCGCATCGAGATCGACACCGACCACCGCCGCGTGGAGGACATCTGGATCCACAAGCCGGATGGCACCGCGCTGCGCGCGCAGTCCATCGAGAACGCCCCCGTCGTGACCGGTCCGCCGCCCACCATCGGCGTCGGCGTCGGCAGCGGCGGCTATCGAGGCGGCATCGGCATCGGCACCGGCCTGAGCGTGGGCATCCCCGTGGGTCAAGGCGCCAGCCGCATCGAGGGGAATACCTGGGCCACGTTCGCGCTGGACCAGGCGGGCCCGCCGCCGTGGCGCCTGCACCTCAAGCTCGCCGCCGTGGCGCCGACGATGATTTTGGTGGGCGGCCCGACCCCCTCGCGCTGAGCACGGATCGCTTCCTCGAAGCTCCTCTCGGACACCTCGGGGCTCATGGCGTCTCCATTCCTTCGTTCGGGATCCTGAGAAGTGGGCCGCGGCCTGTAGTCGGCGCGCGTCCCGGGGACGAGCGCGACATCAGGCTCGGGCTCTGAGTCGTCGTCGAGCGCAACGGGCCCCTGCGTGCGGACGATCCAGCCGGCCGGCACGACGGCCCTCAGCGCGTCGTCGGCCATGCCTCCACCGGGGCCGTGCCCTCGCGGCGCTGCTGGCATCTACGGTAGCCATCTACTACCATGGTGGTAGTAAACTGCTACCTGACGGGAGGTCCCGACATGGCGGCTCCGGTGAAGGTCTCCGACAGACTGCTCGCGCTCGCGAAGAAGGAAGCGGGCAGCACGCACCGGTCGGCGACAGCGCAGATCGAGCACTGGGCGACGCTGGGGCGCGCGGTGGAGGTGATGGCGGCCTATCGCGACGTCCTCGCCCTCAAGCGGCTCGGGAACGAGCTGCCGATGCCCGCCTTCGTGCCGCGGGAAGCCGTGCACGGCCTGCTCGAGCGGCTTATCGCCGACCCGGAGCGTGAGAGCGTGAAGGCGCGCATCCGCGCCGACGGCGGACCGCTCTACGTGAGCGATCCCGCTCGTCCGGGGACGGTCACGGTCCAGGCGAGTGGCGTCCCGACACCGGAGCCTCTGGCCGCGCGCCGGGTCGTGGCCGCCCGAAGGAAGCCCGCGCGCAAGCGGACGTGACCCCCGATCCGCTGGCGGGGCTCCAAACGCGCCTGCCGGAGCAGCCGATCCTCGTCTTCGTGGCAGGCCCGAACGGCTCGGGGAAGAGCACGTTCTTCGCCGAGTACCTCGAGCGTCTCGGGCTGCCCTACGTCAATGCCGACGACATCGCGCGGATGCTGCGCGCGCGCACTCCGAAGGCGCCCCCGGACACGATTGACCGGCGGGCCTTCGCAGAGGCGGAGCGGCTGCGGGCCGCGCTGGTGGAAGCGGGTGTGTCCTTCTGCACGGAGACGGTCTTTTCCGACCCGAAAGGCGCCAAGCTCACACTGCTCGCCACCGCTCGCGAGCGGGGCTTCGCGGTCTTTCTGATCTTCATCTGCCTGGACAGTGCGGCGCTCTCGATCGCCCGTGTGCGCCAGCGGGCTAGGCAGGGCGGCCACGACGTTCCAGACGTCAAGCTGCGGGCGCGCTTCCCGCGCACCTTGGCGAACATGCGTGCGGCGATCCCGATCGCCGACGAGGTCTTCCTGTTCGACAACAGCTCGTTCGACACGCCCTATCGAACGGTCGCGGTGTATCAAGGCGGCCGGCTCGTGAGCCGTCATCCGCCCCTGCCGCCATGGACACGCGGCCTTCCCGGGCTCTAGCCGCGGCCATCGAGGAGCGCCCCGGCGTGGCCGGGGCGCTGCCGAGCGCTTGGGGCATCGAGGCGCGTCCCGGGTTCCCCGGGACGCGGCCGAGCGTCGGGGGGCA
>CAYQQT010000036.1:0-13974 GCA_964419375.1 uncultured bacterium | reverse complement strand
CCGATAGTTCTCCAGCACGTCATTCACGGCCTGGCGGGCGTCAAGCCGGCCGCGGCCTCCCGACCACTCCGGAAGTCGATCCGGCAGCCCGGGCCACGCGTTGCCGAGCTGGGTAGGCCGGTCCTTGCCGGCGGCCTGGCGGAGTGCAAAGACCATGGGTGCAGCCACGGAGTACACGAGATATCGCGGTGAGCCGCTCATGGCCGAACACAGCCACCGGGGCCAGCGGGCGAAACTGCCGCGCAGGCCTTCGCGGCGGGCCACGTGGGCCCAGCCCCGGAGTCGCGCCGTCAGCGGTTGGCGCCGCATCCAGGCTCGCAGAAGGTCCGGCATGCCGTCGTCGAGCGTGCGTCCGGTCAGCCGCGACAGCTCCCAGCACCACAGCCGCTCGGCGTGGTCGATGGCCCGCTGCCACACGTCCCTGGAGACGGCCAGATCCGGACCCGCCGTCGCGAGCTTCCAGCGCGTGGCCGCGACGACGTCGCGTACGAACGGCTCCAGCGGGAACGGCAAAGCCTCGGCAACGCCGGCGGGCAGGTTGGCCAGGGCCTCCGCGCGCTGCGCGTACGTCGGCGCATATCCTCCCACGAAGAGGAGCAGTGAGGTTCCCATGTCGAGGTAGAGCTTCACCGTCCGGTAGTGCGTCTCGGCTGAGATCGTCGGACGACCGGACGTGAGGTCCTCGAAGCCCTCGAGCTGCTCGACCAGCCGGTTCGCGAGCAGGCGCCAGCCGTCTTCGAGCGGAATGTCCGTGACTCCAAAGGGAGGGATGAGCCGCAGGATGTCCTCGTCGCCCCATGCGACGAGTCCACAGGTGCGGAGCTCGTACCCGAAGATGCTCGGACGGACACCGCGGAAGTAGCGGCGCTGGACCCCGCTGATACTGACGTTCGCGACGAGACCCCGCCGGCGAAGACGTTCGCGGACCTTGTCCTCGATGATCCTCAGATCCGTGGCGGCCGGAATGGCCGAGGCATCGTGGAACACGGCGAAGAACTCTGCGTCCCCGAGCAGGGTGACGCCGTCCGCCGTCTCGACGAATGTGCCTTCATCGCGCGCGACGCTTCCGGTGAGGACCAGCGCGCGCAGCCGGTTCTTGTAGACCTGGGCGCAGAGCCTGGCGGTCTCTTCCAGGATGATGCTCTTTGACGCCGGGGCCGTCGTGCCGTTGCACGGCACGTCGGACACGGCCGAAGCGGTCGGGATCATTGCCGCCCCCTGGCCGCGGCGAGCTGGGCGTCGGGCACCGACACGCCGTTGCGGCGGCGCAGGCGCAGCTCGTAGAGCGTTTCCGTGCGCGCAACCTGCATCTGGTCGCTGAAGTGGCCGGCGACCCATTCGCGGCCGGCACGCCCGAGACGGCTGCGAAGCGGCGGATCGGCGAGGAGCCGGCTGAGGGCAGCCGCAAGAGCAACCGGGTCGCCCGGCGGGACGGTCAATCCCGTTTCGTCGTGGACGACGACTTCGGGTGTGCCGTCCACGGCGGTGGCGACCATGGCGCGGCCGCAAGCGAGTGACTCGATCGCAACCAGCGGCAAGCCCTCGTAAAGCGAAGGAAGAACCGCCACGTCGGCGAGGGCGAGCCAGTCCGGGACATTCGCCTGGTGCCCGACGAAGCGAACGGCCCCCGACAGACCGAGTGACGCTGCCTGCGCTTCCAGGTCGCCGCGCAGGGCGCCGTCGCCGACGCAGATGAGCCGAACACCGGGGTACGTGCGCCGGACGACGGTGAGGGCCTTCAGGAGGACGGCGTGTCCCTTCTGCGGCTCGAGGCGGGCAACGGTGACGAGAACGGGATCGCCCGCGGAGAAGCCCAGCGCCTCCCGCATTCCGGACGGCGGCGTGCGGTGCACATCGAAGCGACCGATGTCGCAGCCGTTGTGGATCACGACGACCTTCTTTGCCGGCAACCCTTTGTCCTCGATGAGATATCGGCGGTTCGCCTCCGAGACGGCGACGTACTGGTCGACGCACCGGCCGACCCAGCGATCGACGAGGTAATGACGCTTGAGCCCCTGGCGCCAGCACTCCCTGACGTGCGGCGTCTCCACGATGAGTGGTACGCGGCAGAGCCGGCCGATTGGGGAGGCGAACAGGCTGGCGTAGAACAGGTGCGAGTGCAGCACGTCGACCCGGCGCCGCCGAAGAATGCGGCCCAGCGCCACGGCCGCGGGAAGCTCGCGTGGGTGGCGCAGCGTCAGCGGCGTGACGTCGACGTCGGCCGGGACGTCGGGACGGATCATCGCCGCCACGGCCGGCGTGCAGACGAGCTGCAGCTCAAAGCGCCTGCGATCCAGGCCGCGAAGCAGCGTCAGGATGTGCTCCTCCGCTCCTCCCCGCACCTGGGCGTTCGAGAAGTAGAGGACGGAGATACGGCGGTCAGCCATCGCGCGCCGCTAACCCGCGAGGGCGCGGACGTCGTCGGTGTCCACCTGCCCGAGCAGATACTCCGCGAGGTAGCTACCGTCCTGACCGGTGATCCCGGTGATGAGCGCGCGCTTCATCGTGCGGTACTCTCTTCCGGCTGGCGCTCGAGCCCGGCGGCATCCCGCAACGCGGCGTGGGCGTCAGCGATCGTGCACATCGGCCGCGAGGGCTCGCGGCTGCTCAAGAAGATGGCGTCCGAATACGGATCGTCGGGATGGTAGCCGTGCATGCCGGCCGGCAGCCATCCGGTGGCGTTGAAATCGCTGCTGGTGATGAGCCACCCGGGATTCATCAGGAAGACGAGATCGCCGTACCGGCGGTCCCCGAAGCGGATCCCGAGCTGCTCGAGGTCCATGTCCGTCAGGATCCGGCCACAGTCCACGCGGGCCAGCCGTTCGACGACCTGGCGCCGCGCGGCGTCGGTGAAGAACCAGAACCGCGCCATCGTCGAGTCGTACACGGACAGGTAGTCGTCCGGCATCGACAGCCCGAGCGTCGCGACGTCGCGGGCGAGGTCGTGATGATGGCGGACCGGCGTCATGCCGTGGTCCGAGAACATCGTGATCGCTGCCTCGGCGTCCCGGCGCCGGGCGGCTGCCAGCACCTCGCGCAGCTCTCGCTCGTACCAGGCGAGGCGCTCGACGATCAGCGCCCCGTCGTCGCAGTGCCGATGCAGGAAACCGTCCACCTCGCTGAGATAGAGGAAGAAGAAGTCCGCGGCCCCGGCCTCGATGTCGCGCCGGGCCTGGGCCAGGATCTCGGCGTCACGGTAGCGGTGATAGGTGTAGGCCCGGTACGGGATTCCGGCGGCCGTCAGCTCGTCGAAGATGGAGCGGGCGCCCGTGATGCCACCCGGCTCGTAGATGTTTCGCTTCTCGGTCCAGTTGAACCACGGCAACAGCGTGGGCTTCACCGCGCACTCGAAGAGCGGTCCCAGGCCCAGCACCCGGCGGCCGAGCTCCTTGAGGAGCTTGCGCGAGATGCGGTTGTCGAGGAGGCGCTCGGGAAGCGCCCGCGCGTGGCGCAGCCAGCGGAACGGCGAGCCGGCCGGGTCGTAATAGAAGAGGTTCCAGTGGCCGTGCTCGGCCGGTGACTTGCCGGTGAGCATCGTCGGAATCGCGCCGGAGCTGTAGCCGAGCACCGTGCGCAGCGGGGTCCGGTACGGCAGCACGTCGGCCATGAAGTTGAGCCGCTCGGCGAAGTGCCAGCCGAAGGCGTCGATGAGAACGACGACGTGCACGGGCCGCTTCATGCGCGCTCCGGGCTCAACGCGATGCCGAGGGCGCCGGGCCGTACCTTCAGAAGGAAGCGCTTGGCGAGCTCTTTCAGTGCCATGCGGCCGAAGCCACCGAGATAGGCGCCGGGTCGGCCGCCGAGCAGGCCGGCGAACTGCTCCGGCGTCGTGTGGGCGTGCACGGCGACGCGGTTGATGACCCGGGCGCCCGGCCGGGCCGGCCAGTGCTGGGAGTTGCACACGCCGTGATACCCGATCTGCCACGCACTCTCCACCACCCGCCGTCCGAGGAGGCCGTAGGGGGCGGCCAGGAACCGGACGTCGCGGCCGAGCCGTTGCTCGAGCTGGTCCTTCGACGTGCGCAGCTGGTATTCGAGGCGCAGCGGGGACAGCCCCAGCAGCACGATGTGGTCGTGCGCGTGGGACTGGAACGACATGCCCGCGCGCTGCATCTCCTCCATCTGCCGCCACGTCAGGTGGCCGCGGCGCCCGATCGTCGCCGTGTTGACGAAGAACTCCGCCCGGGCCCCGGCCTGCAGCAGCGTCGGGAAGGCGGTCTCGTAATCGGAGGCCCGGCCGTCGTCGAAGGTGAGCACGACGGCCGCTCGGCCGCCATCGTCACGCCGGTCCGTCCACAGCTCGCGAAACATCGCGGTCCGGTACCCGGCATAGCGGATGTGCTCGAGTTGCAGGCGCAGCACCGCCTCGGGGATCCAGTACTTCCGCTCCCGGGGCGCGGCGGGTGCGCCGAAGGCCGGGGTGATGCCGTGGTAGATCAGCACCGCGATAGCGCGCTGCCCCCTCTGGGACGCGATCAGCGTCATCAGGCCACCCGCTGCCAGGCCGTCTCGCGCCGGCCGCCGAGGTAACGCACGAAGCCGACGAGAAAGGCCACGTTGATGGCCATGAGGTAGTAACAGAGAAGCGCAAGGGGCACGCGGCGCACTCGTTCGCGGAAGAGGAAGCCCAGCATCGCCCAGAGATAGACGGCGCCCTGGCCATAGAGCAGCGCCCGGTAGAGCGGGCGATCGAGCAGGAACAGGTTGCTGGCCAGCAGGCCGATGAGCAGGAACGGGAGCACCCACCGGAGCAGCTTGTGCGAAAAGAACGACCACGCCGAGATGGCGTCCATGGGCACGCGGGCCAGCTCGCCGAGCGCCCGGAAGCTGCCCACCGCCAGCCGCACGCGACGCGTGAACTCGTCCTTGACCGAGGCGCCGGCGAACTCCACCGCCTCCGCCTCGGGGTCGAAGAGGACGCGATAGCCCAGCTTGCGAGCGCGCATGGGGACGACGAAGTCGTCGATGACGTCCTCGGGGGTCAGCGGGCGATAGCACTTTCGCCGCAGGGCGTAGATGGCCCCGCTGGCCGTCAAGGTGGCCCCCAGGCGGGCTTCCATGAGGCGCAGCATGGTCTCGTAGCGCCAGTAGACGCCCTCGGTCTGCTTGAACTCGCTGCCGCCCCGGAATCGCAACGCGCCGCAGACGACGCCGACCGTGGGGTCGGCGAAGTGGCGCACGAGCTGCCGGAGGGCGTCGGGCTGAAACAGGGTCGCGGCGTCGGAGAACACGATCAGGTCGTGGCGCGCCCGCTCCACGGCGCGGTTCAGGGCCTGGCCCTTGCCGGACCGCTGCGGGAGCAGCATCGTCTCCACCGCGGGGTTGCTGATCGCGCGCAGCAGGTCGTTGGTGCGATCGGTCGAACCGTCGGAGACGAAGATGATCTGGAGCTTCCCGCGCGGGTAGTCCAGCTCGCCGACGTTCGCGATCTTGCCCTCGAGGTGGTCCTCCTCGTTGTACGCCGGGATGATGAGGGTCACTGCCGGCAGCTCTTCTGTCCGCAGGGGCGATCGCCTTCGATCAGCGCGCCCGGTCAGATAGCGCAAGTCGACTCGCGCCTGCGCCAGGGCGTAGACGGCGAAGAGCAGGCACGGGTACAGGGCGTACGTGTAGACCACCAGGAACAGGCACGCCCAGAACGCGTAAGCGGCGACCATCGCGGCGTCGCTTAGAACAGTCGCTCGGGGACGATGATGACGTCGCCCGGCCGCAGGGACAGATCCTCGTTCGCCTTCGGGTTCTTCATGATGTCCTTGAGATCGACCTTCCTCAGGACTTTGCGGTCGCCATCCTTGCGGATGAGCGTGGCGCGCCCGGGTGCCGCGTACTTGGTGAACCCGCCGGCCAGCGTCACCAGCTTGAGGAGGGTGAGCGCTTCGGGCTGAGAGTAGACGCCGGGCTTGGAGACCTCGCCCATGATGTACACCGCGTTCTGCAGCTCGCCGCCGGAGGGGATGACGATCGTGTCCTCGTGCCTGACGGTCAGGTTCTGGGACAGGTCGCCCTTCTGGATGAGGCTCCAGAGGTTCACCGGCAGCTTCTCTCCGCCGCGGATGACGAAGGCCGAGGCCATGTCGCCGCCCTCGGCCACCCCGCCCGCCAGGAAGAGCGCGTGCAGGAGCGGGATGTCCTGCTTGATGGTGTAGACCCCCGGCTTCACGACCTTGCCGAGGAGGTAGATGCGGCGGTCGAGCACCTCCTGCGGATTGCTGCCGATCGCGATCTCGGGCACCACGATCGTGTCTTCCTTCTGCAGCGTGACGTTCTTGCTGAGGTCGCCGTCCTGGATCAGCTTGCGCAGGTCGATCGGCAGCTTCTGCTCGCCGCGGATGATGTAGGCCGCCGGCAGATCGGCCCCCTCGGTCGTGCCGCCCGCCAGAGTGAGCGCCTGCAGGAGTGGCGTCCCGGCCTTGATCGGGTACACACCAGGCTTGGCCACGCGGCCCAGGAAGTGCACGCGGAAGCTGCGGATCTCCTTGACCATCACCGAGACGTTCGGATTCTTCACCGACGTGCTCAGACGCTCCTTCAGCACGGCCGCCAGCTCCGGCACCGTCAAGCCCTGTGCCTGGATCTCCCCGGCCAGGGGATAGGAGATCTTGCCGTCGGGCCGCACCATCACCGTTTGCTCCAGCTCCTTGTTGTCCCAGACGATGATGTGCAGGATGTCCTCGGTGCCGATCCGGTATTCCTCCTCGGCGGGTGCCGCGGTGGCGGCCAGCGCCTGGAGCGCGACCAGCATGGCGATGAACAGAGGCTTCATGCGTTCCGCTTCTGCTTTCTGCCGGGCTTGCCGGCGCTGACGTAGTGGGTGTACTCGGCGTAGTGGCGACGCGTCTCCCGCGCGGACAGCCCGTTGACGATGACGCCGACGAGGCGGGCGCCCACCTTCTCCAGTTGCTCCTTGGCCCGCACCAGGCTGCGCCGCTGCGTCACGCCGTAGCGGACGACGAGCACCACGCCGTCCACCTGGGCCGTCAGCGGCAGGGTGTCCGCCACGGCCAGGATCGGGGGCGAATCGATCAAGACGATATCCGCGCGCTCACGGGCCATCTTGACCAGGTTCGCCATGTGCCGGGAGCTGAGCAGGCTGCTGGGGTTCCGCGGCTTGATGCCCGACGGGATGAGATCGATGCCGGGGGCGACGCCGCGGAACCCCTCCGGCCACACGGCGCCCTCCTTCAGCATGTCGGCCAGGCCCCCCTCGTTCGGCACGTTCAGGGCGCGGTGTAGAGCGGGACGGCGCAGATCAGCGTCGATCAGCAGTACCCGGCGGCCTGTCTCCGCGAACGCCATGGCCAGGTTGAGGAGGACCGTGGTCTTGCCCTCGTGTGCGCCCGGACTGGTGACCAGCAGCGTCTTGAACGGCCCATCGAGCCCCTGGCAGTCGATGGCGGTGCGGATGGCCCGGCAGGCGTCGGCGGGCAAGGAGTGCGGGTCCTGGTTGGCGACGAAGAAGACGGGCCTCGATTCGTCCGACGCCGGCGGCAGTTCCGCCGTGGCGTTGGGGATCGACCCGAGCACCGGGAGGTTCGTCGCGCGGGCCACCTCCTGCTCGGTCTCGATCACCTGCGTGCTGTACTCCGCGAGGACGGCAGCGCCGAGCCCGAGCCCGAGGCCACCGAGCAGCCCGAGGAGGACGAGCTTCAAGGGCTGCTTCGGGCTGGGCTGGCGCGGAAGCGCGGCCAGATCGATGATCTGGATGCCACGGATCTGACTCTGTTCGCTGATGCGCGCGCCGGTCAGCTTCTCGGCCAGCATGCCGGCCAGCTTGGCCTGGGTCTCCACCGCCCGCGCCAGGCCGGCGTACTCCTGCTCGCGGGCCCCCATGGCGGACAGCGCCTTCTTGTGACGGGAGACGCGCTGCTGCAGCCCGGCCTCCCTGGCCTGCAGCGAGACGATCTCCACCTCGAGGTCCGCCATCTGCTTGGAGAGCTGCGCGTTCTCGAGCGGCTTGAGCGTGCTGACGCCGCCCGGCTTCGGGGTCTGCTGGGGCTGCAGCGCCGTCTTCAGCCGCTCCTGCGCGTGCTCAATCTCGGAGCGCGTGGCCTGCACCAGCGGGTGGTGCTCGGTGTACTTCTCGCTGAGCGCCGTCAGCTTGGTTTCGAGCTGGGTGAGACGCTCGCGGAGCACCTGGGTAGCCGGATCCATCGGCTGGGCGCCCGTCTTGGTACGGTCGCCCTTCAAATAGGCCAGCCGGCTCTGCGCGATCTCGCGGCTCACCTGGACATCCGACAGGGTCCCCTCCACCTGAGCCAGCCGGGCCAGGTCGGCTCTCGACTCCTCGGGCAGCTTGACGGCGCCACCGGACTGCGCCTGGAACTTGCGCAGCCCCTCCTCCGTCTCGTTCTGGCTGCTCTTGGCCTGCACCAGTAGGCCCTCCAGCAGCTCGCGGGTTCCCCGCGCCTGCTGCCGGGCGAAGGAGCTGCTCCGGGCCAGGAGCACATCGACGTAGGTGTTGGCCAAGTCGACGGCGACGCGCGGGCTGAAGGCCGTGGCCGCGACGGTGACAGTGCCGTCCTTGGCAATGGTGAAGCCCATCCGCGCTTCCTGGAGCTCGCGGACGGCCAGCTCGCTGGGGCTGTAGACCACCACCTCCTGACCCCGGAATCGCCGGACGTGGTTCATCGCCGCCAGCACGTAGTCGCGAACGCCCAGCCGCCGGCTCAGCTCGTCACGGCTCTCCTTCGGCAGGGCTTCGGTCACCGCCTGGGCCAGCGACCGGCTCCGCAGGAGCACGTGATAGAGCGCGTTCACCTCGGGCGCGGTGAACTCGCGCAGAAACGTAGGGTCGCTCCGCTCGGGAAGCAGGAACAGCGTCGCGTGCGCCTCGTACGTGTTCTCGGTGGCCACGGCCGTCCACACCAGGGTCGGCAGCGCGATCGCCAGGAACCCGGCGATCACGATGCGCCAGCGGTGGGCGACTACCCGGCGTAGGAGACGGACGTAGTCGACGGACGCGCTTTTCTGTTGGTCCATTCACCCGATCCCTTCGTGAAGAGCACGATCTGCACGGTGTGCAGGAGGATGAGCACGTCGAGGAAGATCGACATGTTCTTGATGTAGTAGAGGTCGTACTGCAGCTTCTCCCACGTGTTCTCCACGGTGGCGCCGTAGGGGTTGTTCACCTGGGCCCATCCCGTGATGCCCGGCTTCACGGCGAGGCGGTGGAGGTAGAGAGGCACCTTTTCGGTGAACTCGGGGACGAGCGCGACCCACTCGGGTCTCGGCCCCACCAGGCTCATGTCGCCGAGCAGAACGTTGAAGAGCTGCGGCAGCTCGTCGATGCGCGTCCGGCGAAGGAAGCGCCCCGTGCCTGTAATGCGAGGGTCGGGCTCGCCGGGCGCGGGCGCCGGCAGGCGCGAGGCGTCCACGCGCATGGAGCGGAACTTGAACACCGAGAAGATCCGCCCGAACTGGCCGCTACGCTCCTGGCGGAAGAAGACGGGGCCCGGGGAGTCCAGCTTGATCCACGCCGCCACCACGACCATCAGCGGGAGGCTGACAAGGCAGCCGAGCAGCGACGCCGCGATGTCGATGGCCCGCTTGGTCAGCATCGTGGCGCGTGGGGGGCGGAAGCCATCGGCGAAGACCAGCCAGCTCGGCCGCAGATCGCTGACCGGGATCTTCCCGGTCAGCTTCTCATAGAAGCTCGGCCAGTCTTCCACCTCGATGCCCCGCAGCTTGCACTCCACGATCTCCGTCACCGGCAGCGTCCCGCGCCGTTCCTCGAGCGCCACCACGATGACGTCGGGGCGGATCACCTTCGAGATCCACTCGAGGTCCTCGATGGAGCCGAGCGACCAGAGCCCCTCGTCGGTGGACCGCGACCCGGGCGTGGCGTCGAGGCAGCCGGCCAGCTCGTAGCTGTGGTGAGACTCGCGGATTGCCGCGGCGATCACGCTGCTGACGCGACCGGAACCGAGCAGGAGCACCTTGCGGCGTCGCCGGCTGTCGGCAGTGAGGCGGTCGTGGAGCAGACGGAGGACGAAAACGACGGGAAGCGCCGAGGCGAAGGAGAGGACGAAGGCCTTGCGGCTCAGCGTCAGCGGCTGGATCAGGTAGCCCAGCATGGCGATCGTGAGGTAGGCGCCGAGGAAGGCCGTGCCGAGACGAAGGAACAGCTCCCGGCGGCCGTACGCCTGGCGCATGTCGTAGAGGGCGGCGATGTGGATCATGGCCAGCACGAGCACCGTCAGGATGCCGGCGGCGGGCACGGCATCGCCCCAGGCGGGGCGGACAGCGGGGATGCCGATCACGGGCAGCGTGAGACCGACGAAGACCGACCCGAAGACGACGGCGGCCTCGGCAGCGATGAGCAGCAACAGCGGCGAGGGCACGTAGTGTCCGAAGATGCGGGACACTAGATGCCCTCCGCCGGGGCCGGCTGGCCCACCAAGGCCTTGAGGCACTGGTTCAGGCTGTGGCGCAGCAGCCGGTTCTTCGTGTAGGCGTAGACCGATGTGGCGTCCTGCACGGGGTAGGAATCGACGACGCCGAACTCGAGCAGCTTGGCCAGGGCCTGGGCCGTCGCGCCCACGTCGCGCAGAATCCACCATTCGGCGATGCCGCGGGCCGTGTCAGCGGCGTCGCTATGCCGGTCGAGGTACCGCACGACCTCGGCCGCGATCGTATCGCGCTCGAGCAGTTCCTTGATTGCCGCCAGCCTGCCCTTCGACTTGGGAATCGCCGTGCCCCTTTTGGGAAATGTTTCGCAGACGGGATGTAAAAGCACGGACCGGGCCAAAGCGGAGTCACGAAAATGAATGTAATGTTTGCCTGTAGTTGCGACGCGGGCGGAAGTAACAGTAAAGTTTGATTAACGGGCACGGCACCACATTTTGCGTGGTGCTGCACGCAAGTTCTGCGCGGGAGGCGGAAGAAACTGTGACAGTCGTCTACCTCGGCCAGGCCCGCCCGCCGGGACCCGAGTGGGCGGGGGCGACTGTTCTAGAACGCGGCGTTGAAGAGGAGGCGGACGCGGTTTTCGGTGAAGCCGCGGGCGGGCTCCGACGACGACGTGTCGGTATAGGCGTACTCGAGCGAGGAGCCGAGCCACCGGCGAAGCTGGACCGACAGCGAGACGTTGCCGCCCAGGGTCGTCTCCTCTTGGCCGGCGCGGCCGCTGTCCCCCTCGCCCGTAAACTTGTTCTCGCGGTACGAGACACCGAGGGAGCCGCGCACGAGGGGGGTGAACGGGTAGGTGAGGGACGCCGAGACCCCCGACGTCTCGACCACGCCGAAGTTCTCGCCCTGGCCGAAGGTCTCCGAGAAGCCGTGCTCGACGGTAAGCCCGGCAACGGCGGGGCCGAACCAGTACGACAGGCTGCTGAAGGTGGTCAGCAGCGGGCGGCCGCTCGACTGATCGCCGTCCAGCTGGCTCACGCCGATGTTACCCCGCACGATGAGCCTCTCGGGAAGGACGTAGTTGTTGAAGACCGACAGATCCCAGCGGGTGAAGTCGCTCTGCCGGCCGGGCGTCGTCTGCTGGCGGGCGGCGTACGCCGCGGAGAGCCCGGCCGTGGAGCGCGCGGTCAGGTCGCGCGACAGCGACGCGGTGAACTCGTGCCCTGTCAGGCTCGAGTCGCCTTGGCCGATGGCCGCGGCCGTCCGCTGGCGACTGGTCTCGCTGCTCAGATAGTCGTAGCCCGCCGCGAGCGTATGGATCTTGCCGAGACCGAGCGAGCCCCCGGCGCCGAGGGTGTGCGAGATGGTCGTCTCGTCACGCGAGGAGAACTGCGACAGGCGATAGTGCGGGCGGGCCTCGATGGCAGCCAGGGCGTAGATCGCGTCGAGCGAGAAGGTGTTGCTGGTAAACCGGCGGCGCTCCTGCCGCAGGTTGAGCCGGTCCGCGCGCTCCGGCTCGTCGCTCTCCGACAGCACGTAGGCGGCGTTGATCCCGAGCCGGGGCGTGGCCTCCCACGACAGGCGGCCGGAGAACGAGTTGAAGTATCCGACCTCCTCCTGGGAGGTGTCGTGGAAGAGCGACAGGCTGTAGGCGGCCTGACCGGTGAGAAATCCCCGATCGATGAGGACGAGCAGCCCGGGAGCGATCGTCGAGCGCAGGTTCGAGATCGGCCCGCGCTCCGAGCGGTTGAAGTTGTCCGTGTACTCCTCGGTGAGGGCGATCGTCGGCCGGACGACAAAGCTCTGCACCGGACCGGCCGCCGGGCTGGGAGAGGCGGGAAGCGCGACGGCCGGCGCCGACGGGATGCTGGGCGGCGGCGGTGTGCGGGGCGTCACCACGGGGGACGTCACCGCCCCCGGAAGCTGGGCGGTGGCGACGCCGGGGGCCAGGGTCAGAAGCGCGAGGAGCAGCAGAGCCCGGGCCGCGATCATACGCTGGCCCAATCTATCACGGGGCTCAGCGTGAGGCGCCGTTCTACAGGTCGGCCTCCTTGACATACTCTTTGAGCTTGTACTGCAGGCATCGCAGGCTGATGCCGAGCAGCCGCGCCGCCTCGGTGCGGTTGCCGTCCACCTTCTCCAAGGTGTGCAGGATGTGGCGGCGTTCGACCTCGCGCAGTGGCAGGCCGGGCGCATAGATGCCGGGTGGCCCGTGTGCCGGCGAGACGCCGGAGACGTCGCCGGTGAAGAGGTCGCGCTCGGTGAGGGTGTCGCCCTCGGTCAGGACGACGGCCTGCTCCAGGAAGTTCTCGAGCTGCCGAACGTTGCCCGGCCAGCGCAGCGTCAGCATCCGCTTCATCGCGGCGGGCTCCACGCCACGGATCGGCTTGCCGTACAGGGCCGCGAACTTCTTCAGGAAGTGGTCCACCAGCGCCCGGATGTCGTCCTTGCGCTCGCGGAGCGGGGGCACCGTCACCATGAACACCGCCACTCGGTAGTAGAGGTCCTCACGGAAGGTGCCCTTCTCGACTTCCTGCTTCAGATCCTTGTTCGAGGCCGTGATCAGTCGGATGTCCGTGCGGATCGGCCTGGTGCCGCCGACCGGCACGAACTCACGGTTCTGGATGACACGGAGCAGCTTCGCCTGCAGAGGCAGGCTCAGCTCGGACAGCTCGTCGATGAACAGGGTGCCCGTGTGGGCCAGGGAGAAGACGCCCTCGCGGTGCTCCACTGCGCCCGTGAAGGCGCCCTTGACGTGGCCGAGCAGGTGGCTCTCCATCAACCCTTCCGGGATGGTGGTGCAGTCCAGCGTGATCAGCGGCTTGTCGCGACGGGGGCTGGCGTAGTGGATGGCGCGCGCGATCAGCTCCTTGCCCGTTCCGCTCGCGCCGTGGATGCACACGTTGGCGTCGCCGGCGGCCACCTTCTCGATGCGCGAGAAGATCTCGAGCATCTGGGGCGAGCTGCCGATGATGCCGTGGTAGGCCGCCGCCGTCACGATCGACTGCCGGTCCCGGCCGGCCTGGGCCAGCAGGGACTCCGGCACCGCCCGTCTCAGGATCTCGTCGAGCAGGGCTTCCGTGCCCGGCCGGACGACGCATTCGCCGCGGCGGAGCCGGGCAAGGTGGCGGACGCCGGGCTCCGCCAAGGCGTCGACGAATGCCAGGAGGCGCCCCTGATATCCGGTGCGCTGGACGAGCGCGGCCACCTCCCAGCCCGTCAGCTCCTCCGAAAGGTTCACCACCAGCAGGTCCGGCACGCCGTTGGCCTCGAAGACCAGCGGCAACTCGCTCAGCGAACCCGCGAACGAGGTCTTGATGCCTGAAGAGAGGAACACGCGGTGCGCGACCTGCGCGACGGCCAGGCTCTCGTCCACCACTGTCACCTGCACGCTGCCAGCAGCCTCTGACATGAACAGCACCTCAAATGGCCCGCGGTCCCTGGGGAGACGCGGGAAGACGCGAAGACGTAATGTACTACTGCTGACGCTTGTCGCGCCGCCGATTTACGAGCCCGGCCTCTGCCACTTTTTGCAGCAGGGTCTTGTAGCTGATCTTGAGCGCCCGCGCGGCAGCGGCCCGGTTGCCCCGCGCCCGCTCGAGCGCCGCCTGCAGGGCCACCCGCTCC